>SKNP01000035.1 GCA_007120485.1 Nitriliruptoraceae bacterium | reverse complement strand
TGAGCCCGCTCCCTCGTCGTTCGCTCCGTCGGTCGCTCCGTCGGTCGCCGCCGGTCGCCGCCGGTGGCTGCCCGTGACGGCCGATGACCGATCCTGCGCAAGTGGTGCGCAGGTATGAGCGATATCGACCAGTTATGCTCGCTTCCAATCACGAACGATCACCTGGCTGCACGCGATGTTCGCGTGCCCCCTGCTGCTGCGGCAGCCGGGGTGCTGCCGGGTCGCACCTCGCGGGCGTCGAGGTGGTCCCAGCGGCCGGTGGCCGACAGCGACGGACGGAGGGCGGGAGCATGACGATCGAGGTCACGGCGGCGGGGCACCGCGTCAGCGCGGACGCGGTGTTGTTCGACAAGGACGGGACCTTGATCGATCTCCATGGCCCGTGGCACGCCTGGGCTGAGGCCACCATCCATGCGCTGTGCGCACGTTCGCCGGAGCTCGTTCCCGAGCGTCTCGCGGCCGCGATCGGTGTCGGTGAAGGGCGGGTGGAACCGGATGGCGTGCTCGCCGGTGGGACCGATGCGATGATCGGTGCCGCGCTCGTCGACGTCCTGCTCGATGCTGGCGTCCGCAGCCCCGAGGGTGAGGTCGCCACCGCCATGGAGCACGCCCACGACCGCGTGGACGTCGAGGCGCTGGTCGCCGCGCTCCCGGGGGTGGTCGACATCCTGCGTGCGAGCGCCGACGCGACCGGTGCCGTCGCGGTGGTCACGGCCGACACCGTCGCGCGTGCCTGGCAGCATCTCGCCCACATCGGGGTGCGTGACGCCGTCGACGTGGTGATCGGCGCTGACCGCGTCGAGCGCGGAAAGCCCGATCCGGAGCCGGTCCTGCTGGCCTGTGCGGAGCTGGGCGTCGAGCCGGGCCGCGCGGTCCTCTTCGGCGACAGCGAACACGACGCGGTCGCGGCCGAGCGCGCCGGTGTCCCCCACCGCGTGCTGGTCCGACCGACCGCTCCGGCGGCCCACCTGCAGGGTGTGCTGTGGGCGCGAACCTGGGCGCAGGTGTCGGCCCAGGCCGCGGAGGAGCCGGAGCCCGACGCCGACCCGGAGTGATCGAGCGTGAGCGCTTGTGCTCACTTGCGCTCACGTTCGCTCACTGTAACGTTCGCGTCTGTTCGGCCGGTGTCCGTCGGGGCGGCCGCGCCGGTCGGCCATCCGAGACCCCCTACGACGACCCATCCCAGAAGGAGTCACCACCCATGCGAGCTCTAGCCAAGGTCGGGGCGCTCACCGCCCTCGCCGTCGCCATCACGGCGTGCGGAGGCGAGGACGACAGCCTCAGCATCTACACGCACAACGACGAGGACGAGATGCAGGGCTTCGTCGACGCCGCTGAGGACGCGACGGGGCTCGAGATCGAGTTCCTGCGCATGTCCAGCGGTGAAGCGCTCAGCCGGGTCCAGGCCGAAGCTCCTGACGTCGGCGCGGACATGATGTGGGGGATGACCCACTCCGGCGCGCTCGAGCTGGAGTCCGACGGGTTGCTGGACAGCTACCACTCCGAGGAGTGGGAGGACATCGACCCGGAGTTCCTCAGCGAGGACGGCACCTGGTACGGCTGGTCCTACTGGTTCAACATCATCGGGGTGAACACCGACCTGCTGGACGAGCTCGACCTGGACACGCCCCAGACGTGGGACGACCTGCTCGACGAGCAGTACGAGGGCGAGATCATCATGCCCGACCCGCGCGAGTCGGGGACGGCGTACCTGGTCATCGCCGCGCTGATGCAGATCATGGGCGAGGACGAGGCCTGGGAGTACCTCGAGGCGTTGGACGCCAACGTCGGCGAGTACGACCAGTCCGGTTCGGCGCCGGCCGAGAAGATGGCTCGCGGCGAGTACGCGGTCGCGATCACCTGGGACCAGGCCGTGTTCGACCGCATCGACGAGGGCTTCCCGGTGGAGTACGTCCTGCCGGAGGAAGGCGTCGGCTTCGACCTGGACGTCGCGTTCATCTTCGAGAACGCTGACAACCCGGAAGGCGCCCAGGAGCTGATCGACTGGCTCGGGACCGAAGAGGGCATGGAGGTCGCGGCCACCGAGCGGGCGCTGGTGACCCGTGAGGACATCGAAGGCACGATCGACTTCGAGCCGAACTTCATCGACTACGACGCGCTCCAGGCTGCCGAGGACAACGACCGCATCATCGAGGAGTGGATCGAGCGCTTCGGGAACTGATCGCGTCGGTCGGGCCCGTCGCTCGCGGACGGGCCCGACCGCTCGACACGTCGCGGTCCCCTGAACCCCATCGGACGGGAGCTGGCTCGTGAACCGACCGCTCGCGGTCAACCCAGACCACGCGATCGCTGATCCGGACGTGTCCACCTCGGACGGCTCCGGACCGGATCGCGGGTGGCGTCAACGCATCCAGTCGTGGCGTCGCGACCCGCTGTCCGCGGGGATCGCGCTGTTGCTCGCGGTCCTGGTGGTGATGTTCATCCTGGTGCCCGTCGCCGCGATCTTCGTGGCGAGCGTGCGTGCCGAGGAGGGGATCACGCTTGAGCTCTACCGCACGTTCCTGGAGAGCGAGTACTACCGAGCGTCCGCGCGCAACAGCCTGATCCTCGGGCTCGCGTCCACGCTGGTGACGATCGGGTTCGCGATCCCGCTGGCGCTCTACACCACTCGGACGCGAGGGCCCCTCACGGCCGGGTTCCGGATGGTGTCCCTGCTGCCACTGGTGGCGCCACCGTTCATCTTCGCGCTGTCGCTGATCACGATCGGTGGGCGGCGTGGCTTGTTGTCGCAGGCGCTCGGTGCGGTCGGTATCGAAGGCAGCATCTTCGGGTTGCACGGCATCGTGATCGCGCAGGCGCTGGGGTTCTTCCCGGTGGCCTACATGCTGATCGAAGGCGCGCTGCGCTCGATCGACCCGGCGCTGGAGCACGCCTCGCGGGACTGTGGGGCGAGCCAGCTGACGACCCTGCGGCGCGTGACGATCCCGGCCGCCCGCAGCGGCATCTTCAAGGCGTTCCTGATCGTCTTCGTGCTGGTGCTCGCGGACTTCTCGAACCCGGTCATCATCGGTGGCGGACAGCCGACCTTGGCCTCGGACGCCTACCTGCTGATCGTCGGCCGGCAGAACCTGTCCATGGCGGCGGTCGTCGGGGTGGTGCTGATCGTTCCGTCGATCGCCGTGTTCCTGCTGCAACGCCGGATCCTCGGTGACGCCACGGGCGAAGCGTCGCTCGGCGGGGGCGATCCGCTTCCGTTGAACCCGGGGATCCGCCGGATCTGCCTGACCCTGAGCTGGATCATCATCGGCGCCATCGCCGTGATGTTCGCGTTCGTCGTCGCCGGCGCGTTCGTCCGGACCCTGGGGGTCAACAACACCTTCACGCTGGACCACTTCGCGACCAGCCGGGGGTTGGGATACATCCGCAACAGTCTTCTGGTCGCGGTGCTCGCCGCCCTGGTCGCGTCGGTGCTCGGGGTGATCCAGGGGTTCGTGCTGGCACGCAAGGACGTCCCCGTCAAGGGGTTCCAGGAGTTCAGCTCCCTGTTCGGTCTGGCCGTCCCCGGCACGGTGATCGGTATCGGCTACGTGCTGGTCTTCAACGGTGCGCCGTTCTACCTCACCGGGACGATCACGATCCTGGTGCTGAACATGGCCTTCCGCAACGTCGGCGTCTCCATGAGCGCCGCGATCAGCAAGCTGCACCAGGTCGACACCGCCTACGAGGAAGCGTCCGCCGACCTCGGCGCGGGTCCGATCCGGACCTTCTGGCGGGTGGCGGTCCCGCTGCTGCTGCCAGCGTTCATGTCCGGGTTCGTCTACACGTTCATGACCACGATGGTCACGATCAGTTCGGTGGTGTTCCTCGTCTCGCCCGGGACCAACCTCGCCGCCGTCTACATCCTGAACCTCGCCAACACGGCAGCGATCGGCGAAGCCTCCGCCATGTCGTTCCTGCTGATCTGCTCCGTGCTGGCCATCCTCGGCGCGCTGCGGTGGCTCGAACGCCGGAGCAACGTCGGCGTCTGACACCCATCGCACGATCGACGATGCGTGACCGACGACCCGTGACCGACGACCCGTGACCGACCACGACCCCCTGCACGCGACCCCCTGCACGCGACCCCCGCCGTGGAGACCTGCTTCTCCGTCCCGTCCGCCCGTCCGAGCATCCGCCGCTGGAGCCCGCCATGAGCCTCGACGCCGAACCGACCGCCGACCCTGCCGCCGCCGGTGAGGACCGGGACGCGTTCCTGGCGATCCGGGGCGTCACCAAGCGCTTCGATGACGTCGTCGCGGTCGACGATCTGTCACTGGACGTCGCCCGCGGCGAACTGGTGTCGTTCGTCGGGCCGTCCGGCTGCGGCAAGACCACGTTGTTGCGCACGATCGCGGGGTTCATCCATCAGGACGAGGGATCGATCGTGCTCGACGGCCAACCGATCGATCACCTCCCCCCCGAGCAGCGCCCGACCGGCATGGTGTTCCAGGCCTACGCGCTGTTCCCCCACCTGACCGTCGCGAAGAACGTCGCCTACGGCTTGGACGTCCGCGGGATCGATGCGGACGAGCGGGACCGCCGGGTCCAGGAGGCGCTGGAGATGGTCCAGCTCACCGGCAAGGACGACCGCAAGCCCAACGAACTGTCCGGTGGGCAGCAGCAGCGTGTCGCCCTGGCCCGGTGCCTGGTCCTCCGCCCCAAGGTGCTCCTGCTCGACGAACCGCTGTCCAACCTCGATGCGAACCTGCGCGTGGTGATGCGTGACGAGATCCGCCGGCTCAAGGACGAGCTCGACCTCACGGTGGTGTTCGTCACCCACGACCAGGAGGAAGCGCTGTCGATCTCCGACCGCCTGCTGGTCCTGCGCGAGGGCCAGGTCCAGCAGCTCGGTGCGCCGGCCGACATCTACCGCCGGCCGGCCAACGCGTTCGTCGCGCGGTTCATGGGTGACGCCAACCTGATGGTCGGGACCCTGGCGGCCGATGGGGGGACCACCGAGCTGATCTCCGGTGATCTCCGCTTCCCCGTGGAACTGGACCCGGCGGTCCATGGCGGCGACGTGGAGGTCATGGTCCGTCCCGAGCTGTTGGCCATCGACCGGGACGGTCCGCTCAGCGGCACCGTCGTCAACCGCACCTACCACGGTCGCTACGTGCGCTACATCGTCGACGTCGCCGGGACCGAGCTGACGGTGGATGACGAGGACGGCGACACGCTCCACGACCTCGGCGCCGAGCTGCGACTGCGTCCACCGCGGACGCCCCACGTCCTGTCGGCCTGACGACCCGGCGTCGCGCCTGCCTGACCCGAAGCGCTGCCCGCCGGGCCCCACCGGACCTACCGACGGACGACCCGGGGACCGTGCGCGCGCTGCTCGCAGGGACCGACGAACGCACGGTCGGGGGCCGGTCGCCCGGTTCACGGCGCGAGCGTCGCTGGCCGACCGTACGGTGACCGAGCTCATCCCGCGGGAGAGGGAGCGGCATCGGCTGCAAGGTCGCTGCCGGGGGCGCACGGTCCCCATCCGCCCGGTGGTCGGGAGCCCACCGGGCGGATGGGCGACCAACTCGCCCACCGTCACCGTGCCGGTTCGAGTCGCGCCGGTGACGGCCCCTCCACCACCCGCGGGCCGCATCGACCGTCCGGACCCGGACGGTGTGGACCTGGGAGGACCTCGCGTGACGAGAGTCGGGATGACCGTCGACGGTGAGCCGTACGAGCACGAGGTCGAACCTCGCCTGCTGCTCGTGCACTACCTGCGGGACGTGCTCGAGAAGACGGGCACCAACATCGGCTGTGACACGTCCAACTGCGGCGCCTGCACCGTCCACCTCGACGGACGCTCGGCGAAGAGCTGCACCGTGCTGGCCGTCCAGGCTGACGGCAGCCAGGTGGACACCGTCGAAGGGCTCGCCGAGCCGAGCAGCGACGCGGATGAGACCGACGGGTGGCATCCGCTCCAGAAGGCGTTCCACACCGAGCACGGGTTGCAGTGCGGGTACTGCACCCCCGGCATGATCATGGCGGCCAAGGACCTGCTCGAGGAGAACCCCGACCCGGACGAGACGGAGGTTCGCGAAGGGCTCGAGGGCAACCTCTGCCGCTGTACGGGCTACGTCAACATCGTCAAGGCGGTCCGCACCGCGGCCGCCGAGCTGCGTGAAGGGGCCTCGTCATGACCGCCGTCGACACGCCCCCCAGCGCCAACGTCGGAACCACCAAGCTCCGCAAGGAGGACGCCCACCTCGTCACCGGTCGCACGCAGTGGACCGACAACCTCCAGCTGACCGGCATGCTGCACGTCGCGGTCGTCCGTTCGCCGATGGCCCACGCCCGGGTGACCAAGGTCGACGTCTCCGGCGCGCTCGAGCAGCCCGGCGTCGTGGCGGCGTTCAGCGGCGCGGACCTGGCCGATCACTGGGCCGGCGGCCTGCCGTGCGCCTGGCCGGTGACCGAGGACATGCAGAGCCCGACCCACCTGCCGATCGCCACCGACGAGGTCCGGCACGTCGGCGACGTGGTCGCCGTCGTGGTCGCCAACTCGCGCTACGGCGCGGCGGACGCGACCGAGTTCGTCGACGTGGAGTACGAGCCCCTGCCCGCCGTGGTCGATATGGAGGCCGCACTGGCCGACGGCTCGCCGCTGGCCGACACCCAGCTCGACACCAACCGCAGCTTCACCTGGCAGAAGATCGACGGTGACGTGGACGCGGCCTTCGACTCGGCACCGCACGTGGTCGAGCGGCGGTTCATCAACCAGCGGCTGATCCCCACCGCGATCGAGCCCCGCGCGGTGGTCTGCGCCCCGCCCCGCGAGCATCGCGAGTACACGATGTGGTCGGCGACCCAGGTCCCGCACATCCTGCGGCTGATGTTGGCGCTGACCTGCGGGGTGCCGGAGCACGAGCTGCGGGTGATCGCGCCCGATGTCGGTGGCGGGTTCGGGTCCAAGCTCAACGTCTACGCCGAGGAGGCGATCTGCCTGGTCCTCGCCAAGCGGCTCGGCAAGCCCATCAAGTGGACCGAGTCCCGCTCCGAGGGCTACCAGGCCACGATCCACGGCCGGGACCAGATCCAGGACGTCTCCCTCGCCTTCAACGAGGACCACACCATCCGCGGCATGAAGGTCGAACTGCACGCGGACATGGGTGCCTACCTGCAGCTGGTCACCCCCGGGATCCCGATCCTCGGCGCGTTCATGTACAACTCCATCTACAAGATGGACGCGCTGTCGTTCACCTGCCACGGGGTGCTGACCAACAAGACGCCCACGGACGCCTACCGCGGGGCCGGCCGCCCGGAGGCGACCTACGCGATCGAACGGCTGATGGACGAAGCCGCCAACGAGCTCGGCGTGGAGCCCTTCGAGCTCCGCGAGAGGAACTGGATCAAGCACGAGGAGTTCCCCTACACCACCATCGCGGGCATCGAGTACGACTCCGGCAACTACGAGGCGGCGACCGCCAAGGCCAAGGAGCTGTTCGACTACGACGGCCTCCGCGCCGAGCAGCAGCGCCGCCGCGACGACGGCGACCCGGTCCAGCTCGGCATCGGCATCTCCACCTTCACGGAGATGTGCGGGTTGGCGCCCTCGCGGGTGCTCGGCTCGCTGTCCTACGGGGCCGGTGGCTGGGAACACGCCAGCGTCCGCATGCTGCCGTCCGGCAAGGTGGAGGTCATCACCGGCACCTCGCCGCACGGCCAGGGGCACGTCACGTCGTGGTCGCAGATCGCGGCCGACGCGCTCGGGATCCCCTTCGAGGACATCGAGGTCCGCCACGGCGACACGGCGGTCGCCCACAAGGGCATGGACACCTACGGATCGCGGTCGCTGGTCGTCGGGGGCTACGCCGTGCAGGTCGCCTGCGACAAGGTCGTGGCCAAGGCCAAGCGGGTGGCGGCCCACCTGCTGGAGGCGGCCGAGGACGACGTCGAGTTCGACGCCGGCACCTTCCAGGTGAAGGGGTCACCGGACGCGAACACCACGATGCAGGACGTCGCCCTGGCGATCTTCGCGGCGCACGACTACCCGGAGGACATGGAACCCTCGTTGGACTCCGACGCCACGGTCGACCCGGAGAACTTCTCCTACCCCCACGGCACGCACCTGTGCGCCACCGAGGTGGACACGGAGACCGGGGCGGTCACGATCCGCTCCTACGTCGCCGTCGACGACGTCGGCACCGTCATCAACCCGCAGATCGTCGAGGGCCAGGTCCATGGCGGCTTGGCGCAGGGCATCGCCCAGGCGCTGTTCGAGGAAGCCGTCTACGACGCCGAGGGGCAGCTCAAGACCGGGTCGCTGCTGGACTACTACGTCCCCGGCGCCCCGGACCTGCCCCACTTCACCACCGACCGGACCGAGACCCCGGCGACCACCAACCCGCTCGGCGTCAAGGGTGTCGGTGAGGCCGGGACGATCGCCTCGACCCCGGCGGTGATCAACGCCGTGGTCGACGCACTGCGGCCGATGGGTGTCAACGATGTGTTGATGCCTGCCTCGCCCCAGAACGTCTGGAACGCGATCCAAGCGGCCTCCTCGGCCAGCACGACAGCGGCCTCTGCGGCCGACGGAGGTGCGGCATGATCCCGGCCACGTTCGACTACGTCCGCGCCGGCTCGGTCGACGAGGCCGTCGACGCGCTGAAGCAGCACGGTGACGAGGCCAAGCTGCTCGCCGGCGGCCACAGCCTGCTGCCGCTGATGAAGCTGCGTTTCGCCGCGCCGGAGGTGCTCATCGACCTCGGCCGTGTGGAGCAGCTTCGCGGCGTGTGCGACCTCGGTGACGGCCGGCTGGCGATCGGGTCGATGACCCGCCACATCGACGTCATGGACGATCCGCTGGTGCGCGAGCACTGCGGGGTCCTGGCCGACGTCACGGCGAAGGTCGGCGACCCACAGGTCCGCCATCGCGGCACGATCGGCGGCGCGCTCGCGCACGGCGATGCCGCCAGCGACCTCCCGGCGGTGCTGGCCGCGTTGGAAGGGACGCTGGTCGCCCAGGGGCCGAACGGCACCCGGGAGATCGCCGCGTCCGACTTCTTCGTCGACTACCTCACGACCTCGCTCGAGGACGACGAGCTGGTCACCGAGGTCCGCGTCCCGAAGATCGTCGGACCGTGGGGGTGGCACTACGAGAAGTTCACCCGCGTCGCACAGGCGTGGGCGATCGTCGGTGTGCTCGCGATGGTCAAGCGCAGCAACGGCTCGATCGAGGAAGCCCGCGTCGGCCTGACCAACATGGCCACGGTCCCGGTGCGTGCCTCCGGGGTGGAGCAGGCGCTGGCTGGTCACAGCCCGGACGCGATCGCCGATGCCGCCGCCAACGCCGCCGACGGCACGAACCCCAGTAGCGACCTCAGCGCCTCCGCGGAGTACCGCGAGCACCTCGCCCGGGTGCTGACCCGGCGGGCGCTCGAGGCCGCGGCTCGGTGACGGACGAACCGCCCCGCACGGGCACGGCCGCGCACGGCGCCGATGATCCTCCCCCCGGGGATCCCGGCGCCGACGCGCGGCTGCCCACGGGCGTCACCGACCCCGCGTCGCTGTCTGCAGCCCTGGAGCAACACGGCTACCTCGCCGACACCGGGTTGGCGACGGCCGCCTACCTCGCCTGCACGCTGCGGCGACCGCTGTTCCTCGAAGGTGACGCTGGCGTCGGCAAGACCGCCGTCGCGCAGGCGTTGGCGCACCTGCTCGGGGCCAGCCTCGTGCGGTTGCAGTGCTACGAAGGGATCGACGCCTCCCAGGCGCTGTACGACTGGAACTTCCCCGCGCAGATCCTGCACCTGCGGGCGGCCGAAGCCGCCGGCCAGGTCGCCGGCACCCAGGAGCTCGAGACCCAGCTCTACGACCGCCGGTTCCTGGTCGCCCGGCCGATCCTGCAGGCGCTGGAGACGGCCCCCTCGGTCCTGCTGATCGACGAGGTGGACCGCGCCGACGACGAGTTCGAAGCGCTGCTGCTCGAGGTGTTGAGCGAGTTCACCATCAGCATCCCGGAGCTCGGCACGATCCGGGCGGTGCAGCCGCCGCTGGTGGTGCTGACCTCCAACCGCACCCGCGAGGTCCACGACGCGCTGAAGCGTCGCTGCTACTACCACTGGGTGGACCATCCCGGCTTCGCTCGCGAGGTCGCGATCGTGCGCACGCGGCTCCCCGGCGTCGGGGAGCGGTTGGCGCGGGAGGTCGTCACCGCCGTCCAGGCGCTCCGCGAGCAGGACCTGCTCAAGCCGCCGGGGGTCGCGGAGACGTTGGACTGGACCGAAGCGCTGGTCGCGCTCGGCGCGGACCATCTGGACGCCGACCGGGCGACGGCGACCCTCGGCTCGGTCCTGAAGTTCCGCGAGGACCAGGAGCGGGCACGTTCGATCGACGTCGTCGCGCTGGTCGACCGGACCCTCGCCGGCGGCCAGTGATCATGCGGTGAGCGACGACGACCGCGACGAC
>SKNP01000064.1 GCA_007120485.1 Nitriliruptoraceae bacterium | reverse complement strand
GCGCCCTGAGCCGCTTTGGCGGTTGCGGTCACGGCACGGTTGACTGCTGACCCTCGGTCGGCCACCCACCCATCTCAGGCCGCCCCCGCCCGCACCGCGACCCCTCGGAGGCACGCTGTGTCCGATCTCGTCATCCCGCCCGACCTGCTGCCTGCGGACGGCCGATTCGGTTGTGGTCCGAGCAAGGTGCGGCCCGAAGCGGTGGCGCGGCTCGCCGAGGTCGCTGAGGACCTTCTGGGAACCTCGCACCGACAGCCACCGGTCCGAGATCAGGTCCGTCGCCTGCAGGAGGGGATCCGGACGCTGTTCCAGGCGCCCAGTGACTACGAGGTGCTGGTGAGCGTCGGTGGCGCGACGTCGTTCTGGGATGCTGCAGCCTTCGGGCTCGTCGAGCAGCGCTCACGCCACTACGTCTTCGGCGAGTTCAGCGGGAAGTTCGCAGCGGCGACGGACACGGCGCCCTGGCTGGAGCAGCCGGACCGGGTCGAGTCGGCGTTCGGCTCACGGCCCGCTGCCAGCGCGGCCCCAGGATGCGATGTGCAGGCGTTCACGCACAACGAGACCTCGACGGGGGTCATGCAGGACCCGGTCCGTGTGGACGACGCGCTGGTGCTGGTCGACGCCACCTCTGGAGCTGGGGGCCTGCCGGTCGACATCACGCAGGTTGATGCCTACTACTTCAGCCTCCAGAAGGGCTTCGCGTCCGAAGGCGGCTTCACGGTCGCCGTGCTCTCCCCGGCTGCCGTCGAGCGGATCGAACGGATCGCTGCGAGCGACCGCTACATCCCGACCTTCCTGGACCTTGCGACGGCCCTGGACAACAGCCGCAAGCACCAGACCTACAGCACCCCGGCCGTCAGCTCGGTGTTCCTCGCTGCGGAACAGATCGAGTGGCTGTTGGCGACCTACCAGGACCTCGACGGCGTCGTCGGTGCGCAACGTGCCAAGGCGGACCACATCTACGGCTGGGCGCAGGAACGTCCGTTCGCGTCCCCGTTCGTCGAGGAGCCGGCGGCACGATCGTTGGTCGTGGCGACCGTCGACCTGGACGAGCAGGTGAGCGCGACGGAGGTCAACGCGGTCCTGCGCGCCAACGGGGTCCTCGACACCGATGCCTACCGCAAGCTGGGCCGCAACCAGCTACGGGTCGGCATGTTCCCGGCCGTCGACGCGGACGACCTCGCGGCCTACACCGCCTGCGTCGACTGGGTCGTCGAACGGCTCGCCGGCTGACGTCGGGACGTCCGTGGCGGGGCGGGGGTGCGGTCCGACCCCGGCCCGGCTCCAAGGTGGGAGCCGGCGGTTCAGGACGACGTGGGCGCCACCCGCTCGAGCAGGTCAGGGAGATCATCCGGATCGACGAGCAGGTCGACCCCGATCGTGGTGAGCACGGCGATAGCTACCGACCAGGCAACCAGACTGGCGGTGAACCAGCCCAACGTGCGGGCCCGGCTGCCGCCGGCCGCGATCGCGCCGAAGGCCGCAACGTGGACACCGGTGATCAGCGGTCCCAGGAACGCGAGCCCCGGGATGCCGTAGCGGGCAACGAGGCGCCGCGCCCGCTGGCGACGGGCCGTTCTCGCGGCCGCATCCGGGTCACGCCCGCGTCGGATCGCCCACCAACGACGGAGTCGATCGCCCGCGAGGATCACCGGCAACAGGGTGGCGAAGTTCCCGATCGCCGCCACCAGCGCGGTGGGCACCGGGTGCAGACCGGCGAGGATCCCGGCCGGGATGACGAAGAGGATCTCCAGCGCCGGGACGGCGGCGAGCGTGAACACCGTCGCGTAGGCGACCAGCCATCGCAACATCAGCGACCTCCGTGCTGCGGCCGCGGTGCCCGACCGGCAGCCACGGTGTCGAGGTCGCGACCTGCATCGCGGTGGCGTGGCCTCCCGCGGTCTTCGTCACCGCCGGCCTCATCGGGGTCACCGCCGGCCCCATCGGGGTCACGGCCGACCTCATCGGCGTCTCGGTCGACGCAGCTGGCGGCCGCTCGGTCCAAGCGGCGGTGCAGCTCTTCAGCCAATGCCATCCGGTCGTCGTCGACCGGGCCCACGTCGAGGGCGGCCATGGCCCACCAGCCGTCGCAGGCGTAGCGGATCGCCGCCGCGACGCCGCGAGGTAGCCCGTCGGCCTCCATCTTGGCCTGCCATGAGCTCATGCGGTCACGGCACGCATGCAGGACCTCACGGCTATCGACCTGCTCGACGACCAAGGCCGCCAGGAGCTCAGGCCGGCTGACCCGCACGTCGAGGCTCGCGTCGACGTAGGCGTGCGCCCAAGCGAACGGTCGCGTGTCGAGAGCCGTTCGGGCCTCGACATCTCGCTCGAAGCGGTCGAAGGTGTGGTCGAGCAGTGCCGCGACGAGTTCGCGCTTGGTGGCGAAGTGGTAGAGCAAGCCACCCTTGCTCGCTCCGGTGACGTCGGCCAGCCGGTCGAAGGTGAGTTCGAGCGGCCCGCCATCGCGGATCAGCTCCGCCGCGGCGTCCAGGAAGCGCTCACGATGGCTCGGTCGGGGCATGGGGGTTCCGCTCAACAGGTGCGAGACGAGCCAGGTCGCTGGCTCGCGAGGACGGGTGGGGCGACCGATCCTGCGGATCGGGATCGAATAGAACTATACCGTACGGACGGTACAGTAATAGCCGCGACAGGTGCAGCCGGTCGGGCACGGTCAGGCGCGACGCCTCGAGGCAGCTCCCGGGGCCGTCAGCGGC
>SKNP01000338.1 GCA_007120485.1 Nitriliruptoraceae bacterium | reverse complement strand
GCGACGACGACCGCGACGACCACCGCGACGACCACCTCGACGATCTGGCGCCGACGGCCGTGGGGTTGGTGCGCACCTTGCGGGCGGCGGGGGTCGACGCCAGCCACGATCGGCTCCACGCGTTCATGGACGCGCTGCGACAGCTCGGCGCCACCCGCCGTGCGCACGTCTACTGGGCGGGACGGCTGACCCTCTGCGCCGACCCGGACGACCTCGAGCGCTACGACCGGGTGTTCCTGGCGTTCTTCGAGGGCACGTCGGTGTCGGCGCGAGCGCGCGAGTCCCGCGACGTACGGCTGCACGCCGCCGCGATCTCACCGACCGCCGCGCCGGGGGCGGTCGACGACGACGAGGACACCACGCTGCGGACCACCACCCGGGAAGCGTCAGCGACCGAGCGGCTGCGCCACCGCGACATCGCGGGGCTCGACGCCCGCGAACGGGCCGAACTCGACCGGTTGCTGCGAGCCTTCACCCTGCCGGGGGAGACACGGCGCACCCGTCGCCGTGACGTCGCCGCACGCGGGGTGATCGACCGGCGTCGCACGGTCCGGGCGATGCTGCGCGCGGGCGGCGAGCCCGGTCGCCTGGCCTACGAGTCGCCCCGATCGCGCCCGCGTCGGGTCGTGCTGCTGGTCGACGTCAGCGGCTCGATGGCCGGGTACTCGGACGCCCTCCTGCGGTTCGCGCACGCGGCGTCGCGCCGGCGCGCCGGCGACACCGAGGTGTTCACGCTCGGGACCCGGCTGACCCGCGTCACCGAGGAGCTCACCCACCGGGACGCGGACACCGCGATGCGGGCGGTGTCGGCCGCGATCCCCGACTGGGAGGGCGGGACCCGCCTGGCCGAGACCCTGCGCGAGTTCCTCGACCGGTTCGGTCAGCGTGGGCTGGCCCGCAGCGCGGTGGCGGTCGTGCTCTCCGACGGGTGGGAGACCGGTGACGTGCAGGAGCTGGGCGGACAGATGTCCCGGCTGCAGCGGCTCGCGCACCGCGTGATCTGGGCCAACCCCCGCGCCGGTCGGCCGGGGTTCGAACCGACCGCCGGCGGCATGGCGGCTTCGCTGCCGCACTGCGACCAACTGGTCGAAGGCAACACCCTGGGGGCGTTGGAGCACCTGGCCCGCACGGTCGCGGGTGCGGCCGGCGGCCGTGCGGATGCCCACAGCCGGCGGGAGCGCGCCCGACGCCTGGCGGCGGTCTCCGCGGCCGGGACGGTCGGCGGGGAGCGGCCGCACGGCGTACCGTGAGCGGTGACGGGGACCGCCCGGGAGGACGCTGACGTGCGCGATGAACTGGATCGGCTGCGACGCTGGCAGGCCGACGGCGTCCGTTTCGGGCTGGCCACGGTGGTGTCGACCTCGCGGTCCGCGCCCCGTCCTCCGGGAGCGACGCTGGCGCTGCATCCCGACGGTGACGTCCTCGGCAGCGTCTCCGGCGGTTGCGTCGAGGGCGCGGTCGTGGAGGTCGCCACGGAGGTCCTCGACAACGGACAGCCGCAGCGCGTCACCTACGGCATCTCCGACGACGAGGCGTTCGCGGTCGGTCTGACCTGCGGCGGCACCATCGAGGTGTTCGTCCGCCCGGTCGCGCCGGACACCCTCGACCTCGACCGGCTCGCGCAGCGCATCGACGCGGAGGACCCGGTCGCGGTCGCCACGATCGTGGAGCACCCGGACGCCCCTGAACTGATCGGCACCGCGATCATCGTCGAGCCGGCCGGCTCGCACGGCGGGACCGGCAACGACGATCTCGACCACGCCATCGTGCAGTCGGCGCAGGGGCTGCTCGCGCAGGGCGCGACCGGTCTACGGCACTTCGGGACGGATGGCGAGCGCCGCAAGGACGACGTCGCGGTGTTGGTGGAGTCGTTCGCGCCCCGACCGCGGATGCTGGTCTTCGGGGCGATCGACTTCGCCGGCGCGGTCGCGTCGATCGGCGTCTTCCTCGGCTACCACGTCACCGTCTGCGACGCCCGCGCCCGGTTCGCGACCCCGGCCCGGTTCCCCGACGCCGACGAGGTGGTGGTCGAGTGGCCGCACCGCTACCTCGCCGACACCGGGGTGGACGAGCGGACCGCGATCTGCGTGCTGACGCACGACCCGAAGTTCGACGTGCCCGTCCTCAAGGTCGCGCTCGAGACCCCGGCCGGCTACCTCGGGGTGATGGGCTCACGCCGGACCCACGAGGACCGGTTGGCTCGGCTCCGCGAGGAGGGCGTGGGCGACGACGACCTGGCGCGGCTGCGGTCGCCGATCGGCCTGGATCTCGGTGCACGCACCCCGCAGGAGACCGCCGTGTCGATCGCCGCGGAACTGGTGATGTTGCGCCACGGCGGCTCCGGTTCGGCGCTGAAGGACGTGGACGGGCCGATCCATCGCGACACGGCGGATCCGGTGCGGGAGCTCGCCAGCTCGTGAGGCCGACCACGAGCCCGACCGGGAGCCGCACCGCATCCCGGACCGCGCACCGCCCGAGTGCCGCACGCCGCCCGAGCGCTCAGCCCGCGTGGGGTCGTCCCTGCTCGCCGTGGCCGCTGGGGTGGTGGCGGGTGTCGCCGGCGAGCAGATCGATGGCGTGCGGCAGCAGCTCCAGGATCGCGGCCAACGACTCCGTCGCGCCGCGCGGGCTGCCGGGCAGATCGACCAGCAGGGTCGAGCCGCGCACGCCGCACACCCCGCGTGACAGGTCCGCCATCGGGGTGACCGCACGGCCGG
>SKNP01000175.1 GCA_007120485.1 Nitriliruptoraceae bacterium | reverse complement strand
TCGGTTCGGACGGCGGCTCGGTCGCTCCGGGCTCCGCAGCGAACCAGGCACCGTCGCCGGTCGCCGGGAACCGTGGCGGTGCCGGCGCCCCCGCCAGACCCTCCGCATCGATGCGAGCGGCGGCATCCTCGCAGAAGGCCACCGCGCCCGCGACGTCGATGCCGCGATACCCCGTCGGGTAACCGCGCAGGCGGCTCGCGGCCCGGTCGAGCAGCGTGCGCGCTCCGGTTGGGTTCTCACGCTGCAGGTGCACGCCGGCCACCGCGATCTGGATGACGCCCTGCCACAGGTCGCGATCCTCGTCCGGCGCCGCGTGCCACACCGCTTCGAGGCACTCGTGTGCCTCGAAGAACCGTTCAGCTGTCCACAGTTCGATGCCCAGCGACAGGGCCTCCTGCACCGTGGCCGGCTCGTGGTCCTCGGTCAACGGCACATCGTCGGTGCCGTACGGCAGCGGACGACCGGTGCGGTCGCGAGGGCGGGCCTGCTCGGGCCGGCCGTCGTCCCGGCGGTCGCGCGGACCGGCTGACTGGTCGCTCACGGGTCCTCCGAGGTCGCGGGTCGTACCGGGATGGGCGGGCCACCGACCGATGCGCGGCCCCGCAGCGGCCGAGCGTAACGGGCGGGCGGCTAGCCTTCCGTGGTGTGCCGGAGCTGCCCGAGGTCGAATCGGTCCGCCGTCAGCTGACCCCTCAGCTGACCGGGCGGCGCATCGCCGACGTGTGGTGGGATGCCCACCCCCACGCTCGCCTCTCGGATCTGGACCTGGCCGTCGGCCGACGGATCGAGCGGATCGTCCGCCGCGGCAAGTTCCTGCTGTGCACGTTGGACCCCACCGACGACGGGGACACGCTGGAGCTCGTGCTCCACCTCGGCATGACCGGTTCGTTCTCGATCCGGCCCACCGAGCCGACCCCGACGGGCCTCGCCACGACCGATCACGTCCGGGTCCGGTTCGACCTCGACGACGGCCGTACCCTGCGGTTCGCCGATCCCCGCCGTTTCGGCCGCGCGTCGGTCATCCCCGCCGGGGACTACGTCGACCGGATCCCGACGCTGGCCACCCTCGGACCCGAGCCGCTGTCGTCGGCGTTCGACCCGGCCGCCTTCGCCGCCGCTCTGGCCGCGACCTCCGCACCGGTCAAGGCCAAGCTGCTCGACCAGCGCCTGGTCGCCGGCGTCGGCAACATCTACGCCGACGAGGCGCTCTGGCGGGCCCGGATCCACCCGGCGTCCCGCCGGGTCGGACGCGTCCGTGCCGGACGGCTCCACCAGGCCATCGTCGAGGTGCTGACGGCCGCGGTCGAGCGGGAGGGCACCACCTTCCGCGACTACCAGATGGTCAACGGCGAGAGCGGACGCTACGCCGCCTTCTTGGACGCGTACGGCCAAGGGGATCGACCGTGCCGCCGGTGCGGCGAGCCGATGCGACGCACGGTCATCGCCCAACGAGGGACCACCTACTGCCCACGCTGCCAACGGTGACGCCGGGTCAGCCGGGCTGACGGGCGGACAGCGCCCCCGCCACCAGGGCGTGAGCGAAGGCCTGGGCGGCCTCCGGGTCGTCCACGCGCACGTGCATGGGCGGGAAGCTGAAGTACGACAGGATCAGCCGCACGATCACCTCCGCGGCTGCCGGTGGCTCGACCGGGCGCAGTTCTCCGCTGGCCACGCCTTCCGAGATGATGGAGGCGAACAGGGCCAGGCCGCGCTGCACCAACGGCCCGCCGTTGGCGGTGATCCGGGGCAACAGCAACCCCGGTTCCTCGTCGCGGCCCTTGGTCAGGACCGGGTGCTCGACGAAGAAGCGGACCCCGGCCAGGAACGCCGCCTCGATCCTGGCGGGGGCCGTGTCCTGTGTAGCCGCCGCCTCCTCCAGTTCCCGGGCGAAGCGTTCCGCTTCGCGGTCGAGCAGCGCGTCGATCAGCGCGTCCTTGTTGCGGAAGTAGCGGTAGAGCGTCGCCTTGCCGGCGCGGGCCTCCCGGGCCACGTCCTCCATCGTGGTCTTGCGCAGCCCGACGGCGACGAACCGGCGAGCGGCGGCAGCCAGCAGGTCACCACGACGGTCCGAGCCCTGGTCGGCGCGCTGACGCTCGCTCATCGTTGCTCCTGTCGGTTCCCGCGGGCACGGCCCCGCGGCGTCGGTCGACCTCGCACCCGACACCCGGGTCGACGCACGTGCCCCCGGGCGGTGGCCGTCCGGCCGAGGGACGGCCGGGGTGCACCGTCCGCTCGTCCGGTGTCGACATCGCGGCACAACCGAGACAGTGACGACCAGTGAACGCCGGTCGGTCCGGCCGTCCTCGCCCCCGTCGCGGGCACCGAGAACGGTACTGCCAGCATCGTTCCCCGGCACGGACCCTCGACCGGCCCCCCGTTGGTGCGCCAAGCGCACCGCCCACCGACGTATCGGAGCTTCCGTGTCCACCTCCTTCGCCCTGGCCGACCTGCTCACGTCTGGTTCGTGGCAGGAAGACGCCGCGTGCCGCGATGCCGACCCGGAGCTGTTCTTCAGCACCGACGAGGCCGACCGCGACCAGGCGCTGTCCTACTGCGCCGCATGCCCGGTCCGCGTCGAGTGCCTCGAGCACGCGCTCGCGACCCGTGAGGCCTAC
Source organism: Nitriliruptoraceae bacterium (assembly GCA_007120485.1). GTDB lineage: Bacteria > Actinomycetota > Nitriliruptoria > Nitriliruptorales > Nitriliruptoraceae > SKTG01. The sequence goes on along the minus strand of SKNP01000175.1, from coordinate 135 downwards.
GGCGTCTGGGGTGGCACCGACGAGACCGAGCGCAAGCGCCTGCTCCGTCGCCGGCGCCGCGCCGCCTGACCACCCCGACCCGACCGCCCACCGCTGATCAGCGGTCATGCCGGTCGCTGATCACGCCGGTCGCTG
>SKNP01000105.1 GCA_007120485.1 Nitriliruptoraceae bacterium | reverse complement strand
CTGATAATAAAAAGCAAACTCTGCATCAGTGTTGCCTGCTTTTACCTCTGCTGTAAAGGTAATCTCTTCGCCTGCTTGCTGGCTTCCTGTCGGGTCAGCTGTTAATTCTACTTCTTCCACGGGTGCAACCGCATAAATAGAGTAATCGATTATATCCCTGGCTTCATCAAAAGCATCCGAACCGACTACTCTTGCCTGGACACCGATTTCTACTTCACCCACGTAGCTTGTGCTTGCTGTCCAGGTATTATCAGTACTGTAAGGCTGGGCGTTTACCCAGTCACCTCCGGGTAGCTTATACCAGAAAGCAAACTCTGCATTAGCATTGCCAGCAGTTACCTCGGCTGTAAAAGTAATATCTTCACCTGCCACCTGCCAATTTGGTGGATCAGCTGTAAGGGTAACTTCTTCTACCACTGAAAGCGGTTCTTCCGCCCGGTTAACTGTTACCGTATAGGTATTTGTGGTTACTACGTCTTCAGCAGTGACAACAATATTAATCTCTGTTGCTAGACCAGGTTCATTTAGGTCAACTGTAACAGCTTCTCCACTGGTAGAGGCTCCTCCGTTTATAGTCATACTTGCATTTTCATCCGATAAGGTGGCTGTGAGATCGATTGAGTTAACATCGTGGGCTACATTTACTGAATAAGCGGTTATAGCTGCATCAAAGGGTGGAGTTAAAGATCCTGGATTAACTTTTAAGTTTTTTAAATCAGCATTATTTGAAGGTTTTGTTTCACTAAAAATATATGATCCAATAATTGTACCTCTATAACCTACAGCAACTATCTGGCTATCACCCCATACAACATCAAATAAACTGTTATGAACAAAAGGCACTAGTGCATTCCAATTGATACCATCCGAAGAAGTTAAAACTGTGCCATTATTACCAACAGCCACTAAATGGTCTTCAAGCCAAATGACCTCATTTAGGCTATAGGGTGTTCCAGATGTTCGAAACTCCCAAGATAGGCCATCAGTAGATGTTATTATAGTGCCACTTGAGACACCATAGCTACTTACTGCATTTCCCACTGCTACAAATCTACTACCATTCCATGCTACACTGTTAAGTGTTGCTGTAGTATTAACACTTTGATCCGTCCAGTAATAGCCATCCGATGAGGTGAGAATTCTGCCATCACTGCCTACAGCAATAAACTGATTATTACCCCAAGTCACACCATAAAGGTTTGCATAAGTAGGCAAACTTTGCTCAGTCCAGATTATTCCATCATTCGATGTAATTATTCTATTACTACCAACAACCACGAAAAGACCGTCTCCCCAAGTAACATCTCTAATTGAAGTGTAAGGAACTCCTGATTCTTGCTCATTCCAGCTGATACCATCCGAAGAAGTAAGAATAGTTCCAAATCCTCCTAAAGCCACAAACACATCATTACACCATCTAATCTTTGTAAGTGTACGTGTATTATCTGAAGTACGCACTGTCCAGCTTATACCGTCTGGAGAGGTTATTTTCTGCGACCCTGCAACAGCTACAAATTTGCCGCCATTCCAACTTATTCCATTAAGATCACTTAATGTACCCACAAGTTCCTTACTCCAAGTAATACCGTCAGGGGATATAAATGCAGTTATACCAGAGTGAACTGCTAAAAAACGTTCTCCCCCCCAAGCAACATCTTTAAGATCAATATTATGTTGATGCACTCTAGTTATCCAATTTGATCCATCTTCGGATGTACGGATAGTATGTGTCCCTAAAACCACAAATCGATCATTAGCCCATTCAATACCAGAAAATGATTCAACTATTCCAAAAGACCTACACACCCAATTCACACCATTTTGAGAAGTAAGAACAGTACCCGTTCTTCCCACAGCCACAAACAAGCTGTTGTTCCAAGCTACATCATAAAGAGGCTCGGATTCTTCTGGAGCATGCTTTTCCCAACTTGTGCCATCAGTAGAAGTTAGGATGAGCCCAGTCGCTAAATCTCCTCTTCCTACAATCACGTAATTGTTTCCACCCCGCGTAATTCCATGAAGGCTCTCGTTTGATGCTGATCTTCGTTTTGTCCATACGATACCATTTGATGAAGTTAGTATTATTCCTTTTTCACCCACAGCCACATAATTGTCTTCACTCGCAACACCATTAAGATTGTTACTTGTCCCAGAGTCCTGCAAAGTCCAGTGTTCACCATCCGCAGAGGTAAGAATAACACCATTATCCCCAACAACCACAAATTTATTATTGCTCCAAGTAATGTCGTTTAGATTATTTGTTGTTCCAGAATAACGAACTGCCCATGTTACACCATCTTTAGTTGAACGAATAACTCCTCCACTACCAACAACAACAAACTGATCATTACCCCATGCTACACCTGAAAATTTTTGAGATGTCCCTGGATTTCTCCATTCCCAATCATAATCATATTGATTTTTAGCTGAAACCGATAGATTAAACCCACTTACCAAAGCCATGAGCAAGACAATAAAAACAAATATCAAAAAAATATGAACTACTCGCAATGCTAATTCTTTCTTGGTTTTTAAAACAAAAGCGGTATGATACATATTATAACCTCCTAACAATATTGTGTTTATTGATGCAAAGGAAAAGAACCAGTCGGTTATCACCTTTTATTTAAACTTTAAATTCCACATCAAGCCAAAACTCTACTTTTCTTAGGAGTCCAAGCATCTTTTCTATAAAATGCTACTTCATTTACCAACTCAGCCTATTTTGCACCGTTAATCTTTCCTAATAATT
>SKNP01000079.1 GCA_007120485.1 Nitriliruptoraceae bacterium | reverse complement strand
CGCGCCGATCTCGACCGGCTCGGTTCGGTCGGCTGCCGTTTCATCTGATCCAGGAGGCTCGCCATGGGGACGCCGTGCGCGATCGTCGGTACCGGCCATATCGGGACCGACCTGCTCGAGAAGCTGGTGCGCAGCTCCGAGTTGGACGTGGTCGCCATGGCCGGGATCGATCCGGATTCGTCCGGGCTCGCCCGCGCCCGCGAGCTGGGGGTGTGGGCGACCGATCGGGGCGTCGATGGGCTGCTGGAGCGTGCCGATGAGCTCGAGGACGATCTGCGGCTGGTGTTCGAAGCCACCTCGGCGTGGGTCCACCGTCAGAACGCGCCCCGGTACGCCGACGCCGGGCTGACCGCGATCGATCTGACCCCGGCGAAGCTCGGCCCATCGGTGGTGCCCGGGGTGAACCTCGACGACCACCTGGATGCGGACAACGTCAACCTGATCACCTGCGGTGGGCAGGCGACGGTCCCGATCGTCCATGCGGTGGCCCGCGTGTGTGAGGTGCCGTACGCGGAGATCGTGTCGACGGTCGCCAGCGTCTCGGCCGGACCCGGGACCCGGCAGAACATCGACGAGTTCACCCACACCACCTCGTCGGCGTTGGTCGATGTGGGCGGTGCGCGGCACGGCAAGGCCATCATGGTGCTCAACCCGGCCGACCCGCCGATCCTGATGCGCAACACCGTGTACTGCGGTCTGCCGGAAGGCTACGACGCCGGAGAGGTCACCGCCTCGGTGCTGGCGATGGTCGACGAGGTCGCCACGTCGGTGCCCGGCTACCGGCTCAAGGCCGACCCGGTGATCGAGCCCGGCGAGTTCCACACGCCCGGCGGGGTCGTGCCCGCCCGCGTGATCGCCCTGCTGGAGGTCGAAGGGGCGGGCGACCACCTGCCGGGCTACGCGGGCAACCTCGACATCATGACCGCGTCGGCGGTGCGGGTCGGCGAAGCCTTCGCTCGCGCCCGGCGACACGCGGAGGTGCCGGCATGACCGCGCCGAGCTTCCGGCTGACCGACTCGACGTTGCGGGACGGCTCGCACGCGATCGCCCACCAGTTCACCATCCAGCAGGCCACCGACATCGTCACCGGGCTGGACGCTGCCGGGGTGCCGGTGATCGAGGTGTCGCACGGTGATGGGCTCGGTGGGTCCTCGTTCAACTACGGGTTCTCCGCCACCGAGGAGATGGACCTGGTCCGTGCTGCGGTGGCGGCCAGGACCCAGGCGAAGATCGCGGTCCTGATGCTGCCGGGCATCGGTACCCGCGAGGACCTACGTCGGGCGGCCGAGCTGGGGATCGACGTCGCGAGGATCGCCACCCACTGCACCGAAGCGGACATCGCCGAACAGCACATCGCGCTGGCCAAGCAGCTGGGGTTGGAGGCCGTCGGCTTCCTGATGCTCTCGCACATGATCGGCCCGGAGGAGCTGCTCGAACAGGCCCACAAGCTCGAGTCCTACGGGGCCGACGGCGTCTACGTGGTCGACTCGGCCGGAGCGATGACCATCGATGACGCCCGTCGCCGTGTGTCGACGCTGGCCAACGGGCTGGACATCCAGGTCGGTATCCACGCGCACAACAACCTGTCGTTGGCGGTCGCCAACTCGATGGCGGCGCTCGAGGAGGGTGCGGCGCAGATCGACGGATGCACCACCGGGCTTGGAGCCGGAGCAGGCAACTGCGCGACCGAGGTCCTGGTCGCGGCCATGCAGCGCTCCGGGGTGGAGTCCGGTGTGGATCCGCTCCGCGTCGTCGACGTCGCGCAGGACACGGTCCGGCCCATCCGGCCCGAGCAGGGCGTGATCGACCGGGACGGGCTCGTGATGGGCTACGCCGGGGTGTACGGGTCCTTCCTGCTGCACGCCCGGCGCGCAGCCGAGCGCTACGGCGTGGACACCAAACAGCTGCTGCTCGAGCTCGGACGGCGCAAGGTCGTCGGCGGCCAGGAGGACATGATCATCGACGTGGCCGTGGAGCTGGAGCGGCGAGCCGCGACCGCGCACGCGGCGACGACCGCGGAAGCGAGCGCATGATGGACACCGACCGGCTGGCAGCGACCCTGGCGGAGGCGGTGCGCTCGCGGACCGCGATCCCGCCGTTGACCGACGAGGTCGCGCTCGACATCGAGCAGGCCTACGACGTCCAGGACGCCACCCTCGAGCTGCTCGATCCCGGCGCGACGCGTCGCGTCGCCAAGCTCGGGCTGACCAGCCGTGCCAAGCAACAGCAGATGGACGTCGACGAACCCCTCTACGGCTGGTTCATCAGCGGGTCGGCGATCGAGCCCGGGATCGCGCTGGAGGCGGCCAGCCTGATCCAACCACGGGTGGAACCGGAGATCGCCTTCCTCACCGGAGCGGAGCTCGCCGGGCACGACGTCACCACCCCGGAGGTCCTGGCCGCCACGGCAGGGGTGATGCCAGCGTTGGACGTGCTGGACTCACGGTTCGCCGGCTACCGGTTCACCCTGCCCGACGTCGTGGCCGACGACGGCTCCGCGGCCCGCTACGTGGTCGGCGACCCGGTCCCGCTCGGCGACCGCCGCCTGCCGCTGCTCGGCTGCGTGCTGGAACGCAACGGCGAACTGGTGGACACCGCCGCCGGTGCCGCGGTCCTCGGCCACCCCGCAGCAGCCGTCGCCTGGTTCGTCCGCAAGCTGGCGCTCCGCGGCCGCAGCCTGCCCGCCGGCTCGATCGTGTTGGCCGGCTCGCTCACCGCCGCCATCCCGATCGAGGCCGGCGACGTCGTCCGCGCCT
>SKNP01000048.1 GCA_007120485.1 Nitriliruptoraceae bacterium | reverse complement strand
GGCTCCAGCGTCGAGTAGTAGATCGTCGCCACCTCGTGGTCCGGCGTCACGTCCGCCTCGGTGATCGAGATCAACCCGAGCCGCGGGTCGGCGATCTCGGTCTCGATCAGGTCGGCGACCGCCGCCCGCACCTGCTTGTCCACTCTGGGGTTGCGTCGACGAGCCACGGTGGAGCTCCTTCCCCGCGCGATGGCGGTGCTTCTCGGTTCGAACCGGCGACCCGGCGGTCGGAGCCGGTCATGTCGGTCACCAGCGGCCCGCGCCGGCGGCCACGCCACCAAGGTAGGCGCGCGAGCCGGGAGCGGCGCACTCCGCTGGCGGTGACAGATCCCGGGTGTGCACGGGCTCGACTGGGGGTGGGGGGCAGGCCGGATGTCGCGTCAGCTGAGGCCTATCGGTCCTCCGTCGCCGGCGTCGAGGGTGTCCGCGAGGTCCTCGACCGCCAGCACCTCCACCCGGGGGTCGCGCTCGAGCACGGCCGTCACCCGGTCGAGGACCCGGTCGATCCCGGTCGCGGAGGAGGCCGCCACGGCCAGCCCGAGGACGGCTCGCTGCCACACGTCCTGCGCACCCACCTCGGCGACCGACAGGCCCAGTTCGTCGACCAGGGCGGCCCGTGCACGGTTGAGCATGGCGCGCTTGGCCTTCAGGCTGTCGGCTTCCGGCAGGCGCAGGTCCACCCTGGCGATGCCGTAGTGGACCCGTCCTGCCGGTTGCCGTGAGCTCATCATCGTCAGCGTGGTCAGTCCCGCGCGACCTCGACGGTCTCGTACGCCTCGAACACGTCGCCTTCGTGGACGTCCTGGAACTTGTTCAGCCCGATGCCGCACTCGAAGCCTTCTCGGACCTCACGGACATCGTCCTTGAACCGTCGCAGCGACGACATCGTGTCCTCGGCCACGACCACACCGTCGCGGATCACCCGCACACCCGCGTCGCGCTTGACCTCGCCGCGCGTGATCATGCAGCCGAACACGAACCCCTTGGGGATCTTGAAGACCTCGCGGACCTCGGCTTCGCCGATCACCTGCTCGCGGAACTCCGGGGCGAGCAACCCCTTGACCGCGCGCTCGATGTCATCGATCGCCTCGTAGATGATGCGGTAGGTGCGGACGTCGACCCCGGCGCGTTCGATCTCGTCACGGGCGTTGGCGCCCGGTCGGACGTTGAAGGCGACGATGATCGCATCGGAGGCTTCCGCCAGGCGGACGTCGCCCTGCGTGATGGCACCGACCCCCTTCTGCAGGACGCGGACCTGCACCTCGTCGAGTTCGAGCTTGACCAGGGCATCCTCGAGCGCCTCGGCCGAACCGGAGACGTCCGCCTTGATGATGACGTTGAGGCTGGCCTTGTCACCGGCCTGCACCGCCGAGGTGAACTCCTCCAGCGTGGTCGGACGGCGCTCCGCGAGCTCCTTGCGCCGGTCACGGGCGGACCGCCGCTCGGCGACGTCGCGAGCGAACCGCTCGGCATCGACGACGCGGAACTCGTCTCCGGCCTCCGGGACCTCGTTGAGCCCGAGGACCTGGACCGGCCGGGAGGGCTCGGCCTCGTCGACCTGTTGGCCCTTGTCGTCGAACATCGCCCGGATCTTGCCGTCGGCGGTGCCGGCGACCAGGATGTCGCTGCGCTTGAGGGTTCCGCCCTGGACGAGCACCGTCGCGACGGGACCGCGCCCACGGTCGAGGTGAGCTTCCACGACGCGACCACGCGCCCGCTTGTCCGGGTTGGCCGCCAGTTCCAGCAGGTCGGCCTGGAGCAGCACGACCTCGAGCAGGTCGTCGAGCCCCTGCTTGGTCTTCGCCGAGACCTCGACCATCGGCACGTCGCCACCGAAGTCCTCGGCGACCAGATCGTGCTCGGTGAGCTGGGTCTTGACCTTCACCGGGTCGGCGCCCTCGACGTCGATCTTGTTGATCGCGACCACGACCGGGACCTCGGCGGCCTTCGCGTGAGCGATGGCCTCCTGGGTCTGCGGCATGACGCCGTCATTGGCGGCGACGACCAGGATGGCCACGTCGGTCACCTGGGCACCACGAGCACGCATGGCGGTGAACGCCTCGTGGCCCGGGGTGTCGATGAAGGTGATGCTGCGGCCGTCCTTGGTGACCTGGTACGCACCGATGTGCTGGGTGATACCACCGGCCTCGCCGGAGATCACGTCCGTGGTGCGGATCGCGTCGAGCAGCAGGGTCTTGCCGTGATCGACGTGACCCATCACCGTGATCACCGGTGGTCGCGACACGAGGGTCTCGGGGTCATCCGGGGACTCGACACCGAACTCGAGCTCCTCCTCGGACATGAAGTAGATGTCCACACCGAGGTCGGCGCCGATGATCTCCACGGTGTCGTCCGGCAGCGTCTGCTGGACCGTGGCCATCTCGCCCATCTCGAACAGCTTCTTGACCAACGCGGCGCCAGCGACCCCGAGCTTGTCGGCGAGCTCACCGACGGTGACGCCCGAGAGCACCTGGACGCGGTCGACCTTGATCTGCTCCTCGAGCGGTGCATCGCGACGCATCGGACCACGTTGGAGCTCCTGCTCCGCCGGGCTCTGCCGCTCGCGCTTCTTCTTGCGCTTGGTCTTGCCGGAGCCGGGCCCGCCGGTCCCGCCGGGACCTCCGGGGCCGCCACGGCCGCCGCCGGGTCCACCACCGGGGGCACCGCGGCCGCCGGTCGGCTGCCGGTACGGGCTGGACGGAGCACCGCGACCGCCACCGGGACCGCCACCCGGGGCACCACGGCCTCCTGCCGGCGCGCCGC
>SKNP01000089.1 GCA_007120485.1 Nitriliruptoraceae bacterium | reverse complement strand
TGGTCGGTCCACTGCTCGCCGTCCCAGTAGCGGTACTCGTGACGTCCGGTGGGGTCCGGGTGCCAGTCCGCGGGGATACTCATCAGGTCGGTCCTTCCAGCGCTTGCGACGGCGAGCTTCGCGGGTCGTCCACGTCTGCGGTGATCGGTGCCGGCGACGGAGTACCGGCGGCCACCGGTGCGAGCGGTTGGGCTGGGCGGTGCCCGACCGCATGCGCGGCCGGTCGTCGCCCCACCCAGCCAACGCGGGCCCTGTGATGCTAGCGGCCGACCTGGCCCGTCCGCCGGACCTACGCCGCGACGTGCGTCGCGGCTGCCGTGCCGTGCGTCGGTGCCCGCACCGTCCGGGTCGCCGGGACGCATCTCCCGGTGGGACGCCAGCAGTACCGTTGCCGAAGCTGCGGCGTCCGCAAGGCCCACGCAGGGACCGGACCCCTGGGGCGTCGACGACCGAGGCTCGCCCGACCGCTGGAGGCGGCGATGCTCACCGATGCACAACGCGCGCAACTGAGGTTCGACGCGGCCGGACTGGTCCCGGCCGTCGCGCAGCAGCATGACACGGGGGAGGTGCTGATGCTCGCCTGGATGGACCAGGCAGCGATCGCCCGCACCCTGGAGCTCGGCGAAGCCGTGTACTACAGCCGCTCCCGCGCCGAGCTGTGGCACAAGGGGGCGACGTCCGGCAACACCCAGCGGGTGATCGACCTGCGGGTCGACTGCGATGGTGACACGCTGCTGCTCCTGGTCGACCAGGCGGGGGACGGCGTGGCCTGTCACACGGGTCGGCGTTCGTGCTTCTATCGTCGGCTCGACGGGGCGCCCGCTGGCGATGCCCGGACGGCGCCCCCGTTGGCCGACGACGCGACGCGAGGAGCTTGACCCGTGCCGGATCCCACCCGCGAGGAGTTCATCCGCCAGGCGACCGAGCATGGGGTCGTGCCGGTGTGGCGTGAGGTCCTGGCCGACCTGGAGACGCCGCTGGCGGTCCACGCCAAGCTCACCGGTGATGGGCCGAGCTTCCTGCTGGAGTCGGCCGAGCACGGGGAGCGCTGGGGCCGGTACTCCTTCGTCGGTTTCGATCCGTTCCTGGTCCTCGAAGGGCGCGACGGCGAGGTGATCTGGCACGGCACCCCGCCCGAGGCCGCCGCCTCGGCGACCGGTCCGCTGGACGCCTTGGCGGCAGCGACGGACGCGTTGCGCGCTCCGGCGCTGGCCGAGCTGCCGATGCACGGGGGTGCGGTCGGGGCGATCGGGTTCGACGCCGTCCGTGAGGTCGAGTCGCTCCCGGCCACCGGCCACGATGACCTCGGCCTGCCGGACGTCCACATGATGTTCCCGCGTCACGTGGTCGCGCTCGACCACCTGCGGCAGGTGCTCACGGTCGTGACCAACGTGGTCGTCGACGACACCGACGACGCAGCGGAGCTCGGCCGACGCTACGACGCCGCGGTGGAGGCCACCGACGCCGTGGTCGCCCGCCTGGCGTCCGCGCCACCGACCACGCCGCCGGTCGCACCGCCGTCGTCCGAGCTCGGGCCTGCGGCCGCGACCTCCAACCTCGACGCCGGCGTCTACGAGCGGATGGTCGAGCAGGTCAAGGAGTACGTGCGGGCCGGTGACACCTTCCAGACGGTCCTCAGCCAGCGGTTCGCGGTCGAGACCCCGGTCAGCGCGGTCGACCTGTACCGGGTGTTGCGCGTCATCAACCCCTCGCCGTACCTCTACCTGCTGGATCTCGGCGAGGCGCAGGTCGTCGGTTCGTCCCCCGAAGCGCTGGTCAAGGTCAAGGGGCGTCACGTGGAGACCTGGCCGATCGCCGGCACGCGTCCCCGCGGCGACACGCGGGAGGCCGACCGGGCCTACGAGCGGGAACTGCTCGACGACGCCAAGGAACGCGCCGAGCACGTGATGCTCGTCGACCTGTCGCGCAACGACGTCGGACGGGTCTGTGAGACCGGCAGCGTCGAGGTGGTCCGGATGCTGGAGATCGAGCGCTACAGCCACGTCATGCACCTGGTGAGCGAGGTCACCGGCACCCTGCGTGAGGACCTCGGGCCGGTGGACGTGCTCAAGGCGACCTTCCCGGCCGGCACGGTGTCCGGTGCCCCCAAGGTGCGGGCGATGGAGATCATCGATGAGCTCGAGCCCACCCGGCGAGGGCTGTACGCCGGGGCGGTCGGCTACGTGGACTTCAACGGCAACCTCGACACCTGTATCACCATCCGCACGGTGCTGCTGAAGGACGGGACCGCCTACGTGCAGGCCGGGGCCGGTATCGTCGCCGACTCCCGGCCGGCCGCGGAGGAGGAGGAGACCCGCAACAAGGCGGGAGCCCTCCTGGCGGCGATCCGTGCCGCGGAGGCGTTGCGGTGACGGCCCGTGCCACAACCGGCGTACCATCATCGCCCGCCGTCCCCGAGCGATCGACCGACCGCTGAGCTCCTACCTCGACGACCTCCTCGACGGCGCGGCTCGACGCGTCCACACCGCCAGCGAACGCGAGCCGCTGCCGGCGCTCAAAGCGCGCGCCCGCGAGGTCCCGCCGGGACCGTCGTTGCACGACGCCCTGTCGGTCGACGGGGTGTCGGTGATCGCCGAGGTCAAGCGGGCGTCACCCTCCAAGGGCGATCTGGCCGTAGATCTGGATGCCCGCCAACAGGCGCGTGCGTACGCCGACGGGGGGGCGGCAGCGGTGTCGGTGCTGACCGAGCCCGACCGGTTCAAGGGCTCGCTCGCGGACCTCGCGGACGTCGCGTCCCTGGGGGTGCCGGCGTTGCGCAAGGACTTCGTGGTCGATCGCTACCAGATCTGGGAAGCACGAGCCGCAGGGGCGGCCGCCGTGCTGTTGATCGTGGCCGCGCTGGACGAGCCGACCCTGGCGGCGCTCCACGACGAAGCCGCGGCTGCCGGGCTCGATGCCCTGGTTGAGGTCCACGACGAGGCTGAAGCGGCCGCCGCCCGCCGGATCGATGCCCGGCTGGTCGGGGTCAACGCCCGGGACCTGCGCACCTTCGCGATCGACCACCGGGCGTTCCCGAGGTTGCGCACGGCGCTGCCCGACGGGGCGGTCGCGATCGCGGAGTCGGGGATCGCCGAACCGGTCGACGTCGCCCGCGCTGCGGCCGATGGTGCGGACGCGGTGCTGGTCGGTGAGTCGCTGGTCCGGGCTGACGATCCGACGGGTGCGGTCGCGGCGCTGGTCGCCGCCGGTCGTCTCCCGCGGTCGGCGGCGACCGGCTGATCGACGCCGCGCTACACGATCCACGTGCCACCTCGACGACCCGTCCCGCTCCTCGGGGGCGACGTACCACCTCGACGACCCGTCCCGAACCTCCCCGCCGACGTTGGAGGCCCGCATGAGCCGCCTCACCGATCCGACCGCCCCGTCCGAGGAGGCGCTCCGCGAGGGCTACTTCGGTGACTTCGGGGGCAGTTTCGTCCCGGAGGCGCTGTCAGGTGCCCTGGCGCAACTGGCCGACGCGTGGCGTGCCGCGCAGAAGGACGGTGCGTTCGCCGAGCAGCTCGACCGGCTCCGGCGCGACTACGGCGGTCGGCCCACGCCGCTGTACCGGGCGGAGCGACTGTCGGAGGCGGCCGGTGTGGAGGTGTGGCTCAAGCGAGAGGACCTCGCGCACACCGGCTCGCACAAGCTCAACAACGTCGTCGGGCAGGCGCTGCTGACCCAACGCATGGGCAAGCCCCGCGTGATCGCGGAGACCGGCGCCGGCCAGCACGGGGTCGCGACCGCGACCGCAGCGGCGCTGTTCGGCCTGGACTGCACCGTGTACATGGGGGCGGAGGACGTCCGCCGACAGCGGCTCAACGTCGTACGGATGCAGCTGCTCGGCGCGGAGGTGGTGCCGGTCGACAGCGGCACGCGCACGCTCAAGGACGCCATCAACGAGGCGATGCGCGACTGGGTCAGCAACGTCGACGAGACCCACTACCTCATCGGCTCGGCGATGGGCCCCCACCCGTTCCCGTCGATCGTGCGCGAGCTGCAGTCGATCATCTCGGTCGAGTCCACCCAGCAGTTCGACTTCCAGGCCGGTGGCCTGCCCGACGCGGTCGTCGCCTGCGTGGGTGGCGGCTCCAACGCGATCGGTTCGTTCGCGGAGTGGATCGAGGTCGAGGGCGTCAAGCTCATCGGGGTCGAGGCCGCCGGGGAGGGCGTCGGGTCCGGCCGGTCCGCAGCCACGATCTCCGAGGGGCGCGAGGCCGTGCTGCACGGGTCACGGTCGATCGTGTTGGTCGACGATGACGGGCAGGTCCTGCCGGCCCACTCGGTCTCGGCAGGGCTCGACTACCCGGGTGTCGGTCCCGAGCACGCCTTCCTCGCACGCAGTGGCCGGGCGACCTACGTCGCCGCGACCGATCAGGAAGCGATCGAGGGGTTCCGCCGCACCTGCGAGCTCGAGGGGATCATCCCGGCGTTGGAGCCGGCGCACGCGGTCGGGTGGGTGCTGGCCCACGGTCGCGCGGAGCTCGGTGAGGGTGCACGCGTCGTGCTGACGATGTCCGGTCGCGGCGACAAGGACGTCGACGAGGTGCTCGAGGTCGCCGGGTTCGATGTCGGCGTCGCCAAGGCCTTCGGTGAGGGCGAAGCATGAGCGAGCGCGTCGCTGCCGGCCCGACCGCGATCCAGGCCGCGTTCGATCGCGCGAAGGCCGAGGACCGTGCGGCGCTGGTGATCTACCTCACCGCGACCTACCCGGACACGGCCACCTCGCGGGCTTGCATGGAGGCCGCGGTCGACGCCGGCGCCGACGTGATCGAGGTCGGGATCCCGTTCTCCGATCCGATGATGGACGGGCCGACGATCCAGGCGGCCAACCAGCACGTGCTCGACGCCGGGCGGTCGGTCAGCGAGCAGCTGGCGTTCGTGGCGGATCTGGCCCACCTCGACGTCCCCCGGTTGGCGATGACCTACGTGACGATCGCCGACACCCGTGGCTACGCGCGGTTCGCCGACGAGTGCGCCGACGCCGGCCTCGCAGGCGTGATCCTGCCCGACCTGCCGGCCCCGGAGGCCGGGCCGTGGTTGGCCGAGGCCGACCGTCGAGGGTTGGCGACGGTGTTCCTGGCCTCGTCGGTGTCCACCGACGAGCGGCTGGCTGCGATCGCGCAGGTGTCGTCCGGCTGGGTGTACGCGGCCGGCCTCCTCGGGGTCACCGGGGTGCGCTCGATCTCCGGTGACGTGACGCAGGATCTGGTCGGCCGCATCCGTGCACACACCGACCTGCCCGTCGCCGTCGGCATCGGCGTCAAGGACCGTGCCTCGGCCGCCGAGGTGGCACGTTACGCCGACGGCGTGATCGTCGGTTCGGCGGTGATCCGCGCGGCGGGGGAGGGGGACCCGGACGGGGCGCCTGCCCGCGTCCACGCGCTGGTCAGCGAGCTCCGGGCGGGCGTCGCCTCGCGCTGAGGACGTCGCGCCCGCGACGCAGCGTCACCTGCCCGCTAAGGAGCGCTTGCAGGAGCGAGCGGCGGTCACGTGAGCTTGCCCTCCGACGACCCGGGTCGTACGTTGGAGGGTGCTCCCATCCTGCTGGTCCTGATCGGCTGTTCGTAGCCGTCTTCCTCGACCGCCGTCGTGATCGTGGATGCGTCAGGGTGTAGGGCAACGCACGATCCGTCGAGTTGTCCGCCATCCGACCGTGAGTGACTCATGAGCAAACTCCGCGTCAGCGAACTGACCAAGGTGTTCGGTTCGCGGCCGAAGCGCGCCCTCGAACTGATGGAGCAGGGCCGTTCCCGGTCGGAGATCCTCGAAGCGACCGGTCAACTGCTGGCCGTCGCCGAGGTCGACCTGAAGATCGAGGAAGGCGAGCTGTTCGTCGTCATGGGCCTCTCGGGGTCGGGCAAGTCGACCGTGATCCGGATGCTCAACCGGCTGATCGAGCCGACCGCAGGGACGGTCGAGATCGACGGTGAACGCATCGACCAGCTCGATCCGTCGGCTCTGCGGTCGGTGCGGCAAAGCAAGCTGTCGATGGTCTTCCAGCACTTCGCCCTCTTCCCGCACCGCACGGTGGGGGAGAACGCGGCGTACGGCCTGAAGGTCCAGGGTGTCAACGAGGACGAGCGGCGCACTCGTGCCACGGAAGCGCTGGAGACGGTGGGGCTCGGAGACCGGGTCGACGCCTATCCGAACGAGCTCTCCGGAGGGATGCAGCAGCGGGTCGGGTTGGCTCGAGGGCTTGCCACCAAGGCGGACATCCTGCTGATGGACGAGCCGTTCAGCGCTCTGGATCCCCTGATCCGACGGGACATGCAGGACCTGCTCGCGACCCTGCAGTCGGAGTTGAACCGCACGATCGTCTTCATCACCCACGATCTCAACGAGGCCATGCGGCTCGGCGACCGGATCTGCGTCCTCAAGGACGGACGGGTCGTCCAGGTCGGGACCGGTCCAGAGATCATCGACAACCCGGCCGACGATTACGTCGCCGACTTCGTCTCCGACGTCGATCGCTCCCGGGTCCTGACCGCGGAGCAGACCATGCGTCCGGTCCGGCGGACCTTCTCGCCGGACGACAAGCCGCGCACGGTGCTGGACTGGCTCGACGAGCAGGAGTTCAGCGGCGCGTACGTGGTCGACCGCGACAAGCGCATCCTGGGCGTTGCGCGCGATGACCGGCTCGCGAACGGGGTGCGCTCAGGTGCCACCTCCATCGCTGATCTGCTGACCCAGGACTACGCCACCGCCCGGTACGACACGCCACTGTCCGATCTGGCCGGTATGGCCGCCAACTCCACGGTCCCCATCGCGGTGACCGATGACACCGGTCAACTGTTCGGCGTGGTGCCCCGAGCGCGGTTGCTCGCCGCACTGTCGAGCCAGGAGGTCGAGGTCGATGCGTGAGACGACCCTTGCTCAGAGCCTTCCGGAACTGCCGATCGGTGACGGCGCCGAAGCGTTCATCGAATGGCTCACCAGCTCGTTCGGTTGGTTCTTCGTCGGCGTCCGCGATGGTGTGGGCGGCATCGTGGACGCGACCGAGTGGCTGCTGACCACGCCGTCCCCATACGTAATGATCGCGGTGTTCACACTCCTGGCGTTCGCCGCCACGCGTTCGTGGGGTCTGCCCCTGTTCACCGTCCTGACGTTCCTGCTCCTGGAGAGCATGGGGCGCTTCCCGGAGGCGATGCAGACCCTTGCCCTGGTGCTGGTCGCGACGGTGCTGGCCGTGCTCATCGGGATCCCGCTCGGGATCTGGGCAGCGCGCAACGAGAAGGTCAGCGTCGCCATCAAGCCGGTCCTCGACTTCATGCAGACCATGCCGTCGTTCGTCTACCTGTTGCTCGCGGTCGTCTTCTTCCGGATCGGCCGCGTGCCGGGCGTCATGTCGGCGTTGATCTTCGCGATGCCACCAGCGGTCCGGCTGACCGAGCTGGGGATCCGCCAGGTGGACAAGGAGGTGGTCGAAGCAGCCAACGCCTTCGGTGCACGCCCCCGAGAGGTCCTCACCGGCGTGCAACTGCCGTTGGCACGGGCATCCATCATGGCCGGTGTCAACCAGGTGATCATGCTGTCGTTGTCGATGGTGGTCATCGCCGGCCTCGGCGGTGCGCCCGGTCTGGGTGCGACCGTCGTGCGGGCGGTCACCGGGATGAACATCGGTATGGGCATCGAAGGCGGTATCGGTGTGGTCATCCTGGCCATCTACCTGGACCGCGTCACGGCCGCGTTCGGCCGTGAAGGGCGAGGGCGTCGCCGCTCCGCATCGAAGGCCAGCACGGACGAGGCCAGCCTCAGCCAGAACGACGACACGGACGACGCCGAGGGATCCGACCAGGCGACCTCCGATGATCGTGACCGGTCGATCTCGACCTGATCGAGGTCACTCCAAGCCTGCCGTGACCGCCGGGTTCGCCCGGCGAATGCGGCGATCAGGGACATGGTCTGAACGAGACCGGTCCCGCACGTGAACGACCCCCGAAGGAAGGCGAACCGTGAGGTTCCTACGCGACAAGAGTGCACCCAAGCGAAACCTGCTGCTCGTCGGCGGTCTCGCGGCTGCGCTCGTCCTGGCCGCTTGCGGCGAGGACGACGTGGTCGACGAGGAGCCGGCCGATGAGCCGGACGAAGAGGTCGAAGAGGAAGAGGAAGAGGAGCCCGACGACGACGAGGCGGATGACGCTGCCGCCGTCGGTGAGGGCGAGACCGTCTCCATCGGCTGGATGCCATGGGAGGAGGCCATCGCGGTCACCAACCTCTGGCACGTCATCCTCGAGGAGAACGGCTACGAGGTCCAGCAGGAGCAGCTCGACCCGGGCATCGTCTTCGACGGCATCGCCACCGGCGACCTGGACCTGTTCCTCGACGCCTGGCTGCCCAACACCCACAGCCAGTACATGGAGCAGTACGGCGACGACGTCGAGGACCTGGGCCAGTGGCTCGATGAGGCTCCGTTGACCTGGACCGTCCCGGCGTACGTGGACGAGGTCGACTCCATCGCCGACCTCAACGACAACGCTGACCTGTTCGATGGGACCATCGTCGGCATCGAGCCCGGCGCGGGCCTCACCGACATCTCGCAGAACGAGGTCATCCCGACCTACGATCTCGGCGACAACTACGAGCTCGTCGAGAGCTCCACGCCGGCGATGCTCAGCGAGCTGGATGCGGCCTACCAGAACGAGGAGCCGATCCTCGTCACGCTGTGGCGCCCGCACCCCGCGTACGGTGAGTACGACCTCAAGGACCTCGAGGACCCGGAAGGCGCCCTCGGCGAGCCGGACCAGATCCACGCGCTCGCGCGCGATGGCTTCGGTGCCGACCATCCGGAGGCTGCCGCGGCGCTCGAGAACTTCGAGTTCGACAACGACACCATCGCCGAGCTGACCGTCCAGGTCCTCGAAGAGGAGGGCGAAGAGCTCGAGGGCGCCCGTGCGTGGCTCGAGGACAACCGCGACATCGTCGAAGCGTGGCTCGAGGGCACCGACCTCTCGATCTGATCGACGACACAGGGCAACACGCGTGTGGGGCGGGCCTTCGGGCCCGCCCCACACGCGTGCGCGGCGGCCGTGTCACGTCGAGGAGAGGTTGAACCGGGGACGGGCCCACCGGGCGCCGACCCGCGCGTGGGCGCCCACCGCATCCGCCTGGGGATGTGTGGAGTGCTGCGTGCGTCTGGCGCGGCTATCGCTCCACGGGTTGCGCTGAACCCGTCCGAACCCGTCCGGGGGCCGCGGTCGGTCCGGGGGATGTGTGGAGTGTTGCGTGCGTGTGGCGCGGCTACCGCTCCACGGGTTGCGCTGGGCCCGTCCGGGGGCCGGGGTCGGCCGACGCACCGGCGCAGACCGTGGTCGGACCTCGGCATGGCTCGGGCCCCGCCGTGGAGGCGGGGCCCGAGGCCGGTGCGCGCAGGCGGGTCAGCGTCAGCCGATGAAGCCGTTCTCCTGCAGCCAGTCGAGCGCGACGTCGGAGGGAAGCTCCTCTTCCGCCGAGACGCGAGCGTTGAGCTCGGCCATGGTGTCGTCGTCGAGCGCCTCGACCACCGGTGCGTAGATCTCGTCGAGCGCCTCGCCGTACTGCTCGTAGACCTCCTCGGTGTAGACCGGGGAGACGTTGTACAGCGGGAAGAAGGCCTCGTCGTCCTCGAGGACCTCGAGGTCGAGCGCGGCGATGCGACCGTCGGTGGTGAAGATCTCACCGAAGTTGCACGGGTCGCGGTCGGCCGTGGCGCCGTAGATCACGCCGGTGTCGAGGATCTCGACGTTCTCGGTCGGGAACTCGAAGCCGTAGTGGGCTTCCATGCCCGGCAGCCCGTCGCTGCGGCTCTCGAACTCCGACTCCACGCACAGCGTCGCGGCGTCGGGGTCGGACTCGAGGAGTTCACCGAGGTCCGAGATGGTCTCCGTGCCGTACTCCTCGGAGGCCTCCTGGGACAGCGCGATGCCGTAGGTGTTGTTGAACGGCGACGGGTCCAGCCAGTACAGGCCCTCGCCGACCTCGAGGTCGCGCACGGCCTCGTACTGCTCGACACGGTCCGGGATCGGCTCGTCCTCCTCGTAGAACTCGATCCAGGCGGTCCCGGTGTACTCCCAGTAGTGGTCGATCTCCCCGCCGGTCAGCGCTTCGCGAGCCGCGAAGGTGCTGCCGAGGTCGATCTCGTCGGTGACCTCCGCACCGGCGTCCTCGAGCAGGTGCAGCGAGATATAGCCGAGGATCAGCTGCTCGTCGAAGTCCTTCGACCCGACGGTGATGGTCGCACCGTCCAGGTCCTCCGACCCCGGCTCGACCGCATCCTCCGCGGCGTCCTCGGCCGCGGCATCCGGATCGGTGTCGGTGTCGTCCTCGAAGTCCTCACCACCGCAGGCTGCGGCGATCAAGCCAGCAGCGAGCAGGGCGCTCGTCAGTTTCAGATGGCGTTTCACGTCGTTCCTCATCTGTCGGGTGTGTTCGTTTCCGTTGGCGTCGGTCGACGTAGAGATCGGGTCAGCGACCGGACCTTCACAGCCCCTTGGGGGTGAGCACGTCCTCGATGACACCGGCGATGTGGTCGATCAGCAGCGCCAGCACGGCCACCAGCACGGAGCCGGTGACCAGCACCG
>SKNP01000157.1 GCA_007120485.1 Nitriliruptoraceae bacterium | reverse complement strand
TGATCCCGCGTCATTACCTGGCGCCTACGGACGTTCGCCGCGACCTGCTGGAGCGCTCGGAGACCGTCACCCACTGCCCCTACAAGGGCACGACGCGGTACTACCACCTGCACCTCGGTGGCCAGCGGTTCGACGACATCGCCTGGGAGTACCCGACCCCGCTGCCGGAGTCGCGGCCGATCGCGGGCCGCATCTGCTTCGACGACCTCCGCGTCGACGTGACGGTCGACGGGCAACGCCGGCCGCGTCCCACCTCGCCGTACGCGGTGGACCTGGTCGGCTGAGCGATCGCGCCGGTCACGCCGGTCGCACCGATCCTCGGTCCGTCGCATCGTCCGGTCGGCGGGTCCTACAGGCTGTCGATCAGCAACGACTGGAGCGCGATGCCGATCTGGCCGGCGTCGTCGTGCAACGTCGTCATCGTTCGGCCGACACCGTTCGGGTTGCCGAGGGACGTGGCCACGATCCCGATCCGGTCGCCGACGGGGCTCCGGTCGAGCTGGACCGTGATGTCGGGGTTGATGTAGGCGAAGCGATCCATCGGCAGGGGAGCGCCGACACCGTTGCCGAAGTCGGCGGCGGCTGCCGCACGAGCCAACGGCGTCGGGGTGAGCTCGCCCTCCACGATCGGTACGCGCAGGGAGATCCACGCCTCCGCGCCGCCCGGTCGACCCAGTGCGTCGGGATCCACGCGAAGGTCGACCGCTTCGTGGAACCCTGCGGGCCACCCCGGGTTGCCACGGAACCGGGGCAGGTCCGCCGCATCCGTCGATGGTCCAGCCTGGCGGGGCTCGGCCGGCCCCGCCAGCGCCGCGGTCAGAGCTGGTGCCGGCTCGGCCTCCCGGATCCGCAGCAAGGAGGCACGAGCGACGTCGCGGCCATCCAGACCGGCCAGGCTGACCTCGACCAGCTGGATCCGGCGACCCTCACGGGGCACCCGGCTGGTCGCGAGGAGCGGTGCCTGGGTCACCGGGCGCAACAGGTCGATGGTCAAGCGGGCCGGCATCATGGCCACGGGTGGCTCGATCGCGTCCGCCAGATGAGCGAGGAGCGCGGCCACGGCTCCGCCATGGGCGTGCTGGGGATCCCAGGGCCCAGCGGTCAGCCGGGTCGGGAGGTAGTGCTCGCCGTCCCGTTCGAACAGCACCGGCGCCATCGCCCGCTCCTCCCGTCCACCCCATCCCGGCCTGGTCCGCCGTGCTCAGGTCCCGGTCGCACGGGTGCCAAGATACGCCTGCTGAACCTCGAGGTCGTCAGCGACCTCGTCGGGGTGCCCGTCAGCGATCACCTTGCCGAAGTTCAGCACGACGACCCGGTCGGCGATATCGAGCACCACGCCCAGGTTGTGCTCGACCAGGACCTGCGTCAGGCCTCGTTCCTCCCGCAGGTCGAGCAGGTAGCGGGCGATGTCCTCCGTCTCCTCCTGGTTCATCCCCGCGACGGGCTCGTCCAGGAGCAGCAGGTCCGGTTGGCTGGCCAACGCACGTCCCAGGACGACCCGCTTGCGCCACCCGTACGGCAGCGCTCCGACCGGCTGGTGGCGAACGTGGGCCAGGTCGAGGAACTCGATGACCTCCTCCACGACCGATCGTCCCGCCAGCTCGTCGCGAAGCGCCGGCCCGATGCGGAGCATGTCCGCCCCGGCACCATGCGGCATGCGCAGGTTGTGGCCGGTCATCAGGTTGTCGAGCACGGTCTGGTGCTCGAACAACGCGAGTTCCTGGAAGGTTCGAGCGATCCCCCGAGCGGTGCGCTGGTGTGGTCGTAGCGGGTCGAGGGAGGTTCCACGATGCCGGATCACGCCCTGCTGTTGCTGGTGCACACCGCAGATGCAGTTGAACAACGAGCTCTTGCCCGCACCGTTGGGTCCGATCACCGCGAGCAGCTCACCTTCCTCGACGGTGATCGAGACGTCGTCGAGCGCGGTCAGGCCTTTGAACCGCAGCGTCAGGTGGTCGATCTCGAGCGCGGCGTTGCCCTCAGGAGAGCCAGCGCTTCCGGCGGCGGTAGTGCTTGACGTCGGCGTAGTGACGGCGGTCACCCCCCTTCTGTTGTCCGAGGTAGAACTCCATGATGTCGGGGTCGGAGCGGAGCGTGGCGCTGTCCGCGTCCATCACGACCCGCCCGTTCTCGATGACGTACCCGTGGTCGGCCAGTGCGAGCGCCATCGCGGTGTTCTGCTCGACCAGCAGCACGGTGGTTCCGTCGTCTCGGATGCTGCTGATCGTGTCCGCGATCGACTCCACCAGCAGTGGTGCCAACCCGAGCGACGGCTCGTCCAGCACCAACAGGCGTGGCCGCTTCATCAGGGCCCGACCGATGGCGAGCATCTGCTGCTCGCCTCCGGAGAGGTAGCCGGCGCGCTGCCGGCGGCGTTCGTCCAGACGGGGGAACCGGTCGAAGACCGCGTCGAGGGCGTCGGTGTCGCCGCTCGCGGCCCGCAGGTTCTCCAGCACGGTCATGGTGGAGAAGATCCGGCGGCCCTCCATCACCTGGGCAACGCCCCGATCGACCGGTTCGGCGGCACGTGACCCCGTGATGTCCTGACCGTCGAGCACGACCGAGCCCTTGACGATCGCGCCCTCGTGGAACTCGAGGAGTCCGGTGATGGCGCGGAGGGTCGTCGTCTTCCCGGCGCCGTTCGGGCCCAAGAGCGCAACGATCGATCCTTCGGCGACCTCGAGCGTGATCCCACGCAGGGCATGGATGGCCTCCTTGTAGGTCACCTCCAGGCCGGTGACCGCGAGCTGAGGGGTCGGCCGGGGACGCACGTCCGGACCG
>SKNP01000107.1 GCA_007120485.1 Nitriliruptoraceae bacterium | reverse complement strand
GGCGCTGGTCGCCGCGACGGCGCTGGCGGCCACGATGGCCGCGCCCGCGACCGCGGGGCCCAGCGGCGCGGCCGCTGCCGACCCGGACGTGCAGGACGACCCCACCGACCGGGTCGTGCTCATCTGGGAGCCGGACACCCCGGAGGTGGACCGCGAGCAGCTGCTGGCCGCCTACGGCGACCGTGGCGAGCCCGCCGGCGACATCGACACGGTCACCGTGACCGACGGGGACCCGGCGTCGGCCGCGGCGCGGTTGCACGCGCACCCACAGGTCGCGGCCGCCGAGCCGGACCGGGTCGTGGAGATGGCGCCGCTGGAGCCGTCCGAGCTGGCCGACGTCGATGCCGGCTCCGTCGGTACGGCCGACGTGGACGACGACGGCGCTGACGACGGCGCGGGTGACGATGCGGGTGACGACGGCATCGGTACCCCCGACAGCGGGTCCGGCGACGACGATGGTGACGACGGTGACGACGGCGAGAACGGCGACGACCAGGACGACATCGAACGCGCCGAGCTGCCCAACGATCCGCTGTTCGTCGAGCAGTGGGGTTTGCGCAACACCGGACAGATCGTCGACCCGGCCAGCGGCCAACGCTCGAAGGAGGGCGCCGACATCGACGTGCTGGCCGCGTGGGCGATCACCGAAGGCGTGGAGGACGTCACCGTCGCGGTGATCGACTCCGGCGTCGACGTGGCCCACGAGGACCTCGACGGTGCCATCTGGCGGAACCCCGACGAGCGCGTGGACGGGACCGACACCGACGGCAACGGGTTCGTCGATGACGTCAACGGGTGGGATCTCGTCCGAAGCGAGCCGATCATCGCCGATCAGCCCGACGGGGTCGTCGCGGAGGGTCACGGCACCCGCGTCGCCGGCATCATCGCGGCCCGCAACCGCGACGGGTTCGGGATCGCGGGGGTCGCACCCCGGGTCAACGTGATGCCGGTCCGGGCCTTCGAGGAGGAGGAGGGCCGGCCTGGCGCGGGGGTGAGCACCCTGCGACAGATCACCGTGGCGGTGAACTACGCCGCGGACAACGATGCGGACGTGATCAACGCCTCGTTCGAGTCGCCGCAGGGCGACCCGGTGCTCGAGCGCGCCATCGAGGACGCCGGTGTCCCCGTCATCGCGGCCTCCGGCAACTCGCCGCGAAGCGGCGTCGACCTCGACGCTGCCGGCAACTTCCGGGCGCCCGCGAGCTTCGAGGCCCCCAACGTGGTGGCGGTGGCAGCCAGCAACACGATGGGCGAGCTGGCCACGTTCTCCAACTTCGGTGCGACCACGGTGGACGTGGCCGCGCCCGGCGTGGCGATCACCACCACCGACGCTGGCGGCGGCCACCGCACGATCGGCGACGGCGCGGTCAGTGGCACCTCCTTCGCGGCTCCGTTCGTCTCCGGCACGGTCGCGCTGGGCCTGTCGGAGTATCCAGCCAGCCGCACCTCCGACGTGGTCGACACGCTGCTGCGCGCCACCCGACCCGAGTCGACGCTCGAGGGCATGACGGTCACCGGCGGCACGGTCGATGCCGGCGCGTTCGTTCGCCAGCTCGAGCGCCCGGTCTGCGGGCACGAGGACCTGCCGCCCGCTGGTTTCCCGGACGTGTCGACGAGCAGCACCCATGCCCACGCGATCGACTGCATCTTCGACGCCGAGGTGACCCGCGGCGACCTCGACGGCAACTACCGCCCAGCGGGGACGGTGACCCGGGGGCAGATGGCCAGCTTCATCGCCGCGGTGGTGGATGCGGCCGGCATGCTCCCGGACGAGGACCACGTACCGGATGCGTTCGACGATGACGACGACAGCGTGCACGAGACCGCCATCAACCAGTTGGCCGCCCTGAACATCGTCCGCGGCGACGGGAGCGGCAACGTCGGACACGAGGAGCCGGTGACGCGAGGGCAGCTGGCGTCGATGCTGACACGGGCCCACAGCACGTTGGACGAACGGACCCGGGAGCCGTCGAGGTCGTGGTTCCCCGATGCGGCCGGGACGACCCACGAGCGGGCGATCGACATCGCCCGCGACCTCGGGTTGGTGCGCGGCGTGGATCGCACGACCTACTCGCCGGCGAGCGACACCCGTCGCGATCAGATGGCCAGCACCCTGGCGCGGCTGCTGGACTCGCTGGCACGCGAGAGCGTCCGCCTCGACGGGCTCGGGACGTGAGGGCCGGGGCCCCGCGCGAGCCGGCCCGGGGTCCACGGGCGCCCACCGCGGCGGCCGAACGCCGGTGTCCCGGCGCAGGTGGGGCCGCTAGCGTGGGTGGACGGACCAGGGGGACGGGTACCAGGGGGACGGGTGTGGGGCGGACACCGGGGACGCGACGAACGCTGGCGAGCGCGGGCCTCGTTGCGATGGTCGCGGCCATGCTCCCGTTGCCGGCAGGCGCTGACCCGGTGGCGACGTCGGGGGATGACATCGAGGCCGACGGCTCCGTCGAGTCCGACGTCCCCGACGGGTTCGAACTGCCTGACGCGGACGATCCGGCGGACGATCCGGCCGACGCTGACGCCGATGACGCGGCCGAGGACGCCGACGACCCGGATGGCTCCGACGGCTCCGACGGCTCCGACGGGTCGTCGCCGTCCCAGGAGCTGGGCGCGTCCGAAGCGCCGGACGCCGATGCGGACGGAGCCGCCACCTCGCCGTCCTCGGACGCCGACGATGACGGCGAGGCCAGCCCCGACTCCGGGGACGGTCCCGGATCGGTCAGCGTCGACGATCCGCTGTTCAGTAACCAGTGGTACCTCGACGACACCCGGGTGCCGGAGGC
>SKNP01000097.1 GCA_007120485.1 Nitriliruptoraceae bacterium | reverse complement strand
CGTCCGGTCGTCCGCGTCGTCGGCGGCGGCGACCGCCGCCTTCAGCACCTCGCGACGTGGCTCGTCCAGGGGATGGCCGCCGTCGAGGTGGTCGCCGTACGCCGGATCGCTCCCGCCGGCCGCCTTGCCCTTGGACGGGGGCAGCAGCACGACCGGATGCGTCACGCGCCCATCTCGGTATCACGACCGACCTGGCCGTCGCCGACGCCAGCGCTCACACGGCCGTGGACGCTCACCAGGACCGCCATCGCGACCGACAGCCCCAGCAGCGCGACCCCAATCGGGACGTGCAGCGACGAGGCCATCACCAGGCCGCTGCGATGGCCGGCGTACCCCAACCCGGTCTGGCCGGCCAGCCCGATCAGCAGCAGCACGCTCAGCACCGTGACCCCGTGGAACCGGAGCGCGGCCGCGCTCAGCACGACCGTGAGCACGGCCAGGGTCAGCACGCCGTGGCCGACACCGCCGTGCAGGCCCATCAGTTCGGGGCTGACGAACCAGGCCTGGCCGGCGAGGGCCGCCTGCACGAGGATCCCGAGCGGCAGCAGCCAGGCCACCACGAGCAGCGGTCGGTGCAGCGGGGGGCGCGAGCCAGACACGGTTGCGGTGACCTCCGTCGATTCGGTTGCAGCGGGCACGGACGGTACCGCTCCCGCTCCCGAACCCCCGCTCCTGGCTCCCGCTCCCGCCCTCCACTCCTGCCACCGGCCGCGCCATCGCCGACGGCCCCACCACAGCCCACGTCCCCCCCACCACGGCCGACGTCCTCCGCCACGGCCGGCGTCTCCCGGGTCCGACCCCCGCCGCTCGCCGGGCCAGGCGCGCCCTACGACACCTCGAGGTCGTATCGTTGCCCGCCCTGGACGACCGAGAAGCCCAGCCGTCGCCAGTGGGAGGGCAGCGACGGGTCCAGGGTCGGTCCGTCGCTCCCGGGCTGCACCCCACCGATGCCCCGCAACGTCGCCAGGAGCAGGCCGCCGTTGGTCGCACCGTGCAACCCCAGTCCTCCGTTGCCCATCGCATCGTCGTGTTCGACGGCGATGCCGGCTCGCAGCAGCTCGTACGCCTGGTCCCCGCGGCCGAGCCGGGCCGCGAGCCAGGCGTGGACGGGCAGGGACAGCGACGAGCCGTGGTCGGTCATCGGCAGGTAGTGGTCGAGCGCGGCCGCGGCCGCCTCCTTCGATCCGGCTGCGTCGGTGCCCAGCAGCGCCAGGGCCATCACCACGTCGGCCTGCTTGACGACCTGCTGATCGCGGATGCCCGGACCGAGCAGCCGCTGCATCGTGGTGCGCCGCGGCGTCCAGGCGGCCAGGTCGACCGGCTCCCGGTCGTCGAAACCGACGTGCTCCAGCGGGGTGCCGTCCGGGCGGGTCAGCAGCACCAGACGCTCGGCGAGCTTGCGCCACCGCCGGCCGACCTTGCGGTCCAGTTCGAGGGACTCCCGCAGCCGCGTTGCGGTCTCCGGGCGCGCACGATCGAGTTCGTCGAGCAGGTCCGCGGCGAAACCCAGGTGCCAGCGGACCATCCGGTTGGTGTACCACGAGTCGTCGATCAGCTCGTGGTACTCGTCCGGACCGATCACCTGGCGCAGGTGGGCGCTGCCGTCGACGTCGACCTCCACCCGCTCACCCCAGTACTTCGCCGTGTCCAGGATCAGCTCCGCGTCGCGCGCCGCCAGCGTGTCCTGGTCGCCGGTCCACCGCTGGTGGTTCCAGGCGGTCCAGGCGACGTCGGCGGTGATGTGCTCCTCGTAGCGGGCCGTGTGCACCTCGATCGGCGGTCCGCCGGCGTGCGGGACGACCTGGTCCGGGGTGCACTCCTCCCCGCGGTCGTCGGACTCCCAGGGGAAGAACGCGCCGATCCGGCCGTACCGGGCGGCCTTGCGTCGGGCGGCCGGCAGCCCGCGCCAGCGGTAGTTCAGGTGGTTGTCGGCGAGGTCCGGTGCGACCATCGACCACCACGGGACCATGAACACGTCGGTGTCCCAGAACACGTGGCCGAGGTAGCCGAACCCGGACAGCAGTTTGGCGGGAACCGACGCCCGGTCGTCGCGCGGGGCGACCGCCAGCAGTTGGAACGCCGCGTAGCGCAGCGCCAGCTGCGCCTCGGGATCCCCGTCCACCTCGATCGCTGCCGTCGACCAGCGCACGTCCCAGGCCTGGCGCGAGCCGGCCACCAGTTCGTCCAGGTCGCCCACGGCCAACGTGGCGCCGTCCGAGCTGATCCCACCGCGCCCGATCCGGTAGCCGACCCGCTTGCGCAGCGTCCAGGGTTCGCCGACCTCGATCCGCCGGGTCGCCCGCACCCGATGGTGGAACGGCTCGTCGATCACGACCGTGTCGGCGTCAGGGGTCTCCAGCGCCAGGTCGACGCCGAGGTGGTGGACGTCGTCGATCGACGCCGCCGTCAGCGTGAGGCCTCCGGCCTCGGTGCGATCCCAGCGCAGAGGTCGCCACATCCGGTCGTCGGGGCTACCGACGGACGCGTCGATACCGGTCTCCACCACGATGTCCGCCGACCCGTCCAGGCAGGTCACGGTCACGTCCATCGCCGCCAGCTGCGGTTCGTGGAGGGGGACGAGACGCCGGAAGACCACCGATACCGTCGGGGTGTGCTCCCCCCGCCACGTCAGGCGCCGGACGAGCTCGCCGGAGCGCAGGTCAAGCTGCCGCTCCTGCCCGATGAGCCACCCGTGGTCGACGCCGAGCGGTTCGCCGTCGACGGTGATGCGCAGATCGGTCCAGTCGGGGACCGCGGTCTGCTGGGGTACCCCACCCGCGGGGGT
>SKNP01000234.1 GCA_007120485.1 Nitriliruptoraceae bacterium | reverse complement strand
GAGTACACGACCTTGTCGGCTGCCTGCCAGATGGCGGCGTAGTCGGCGTTGGCAGGCGATGCGTCGGCCAGGCTGGGGTCGGTCTCCCAGACGGCCAGCATCTCGTACATGCGTCGACCGTAGAGGTAGGTGCCGACCCGTCGCTCCAGGTCGTTGATGGCGGTCAACTGTTCCTCGTCGGGCTCGGCCCAACCGACGTCGGCGTCGGCGTCGGCGACGAAGCCGTCCAGCGAGGTGATCATCGAGTAGATCAGGTCAACCATCGCGTCCCTCCAGGGGCGAGACGGCCACGCACCGTGGCGGTGCAGCCGTCGACCAGGTCCGACGGTGCGGGACGGCGTGACTCATCGCTCCAGCCGCGATCAGGGCAGCGCTGCGACCAGTTGCGTGAACCGTTCGCCCCGCTCGACGAAGTCCCGGAAGGACCCGAACGACGGTGCCGCGGGCGATAGCACCACCGCCCCACCGGACGGGGTGATGGCAGCGGCCCGCTTCACCGCGTCGTCGAGGTCATCGGCTGGGTGCGTCCGCTCCGGAGCCACCGTCGCCAACTGATCGGCCCAGCGTTCGCCGACCGGTGGCAGCAACACGGCGTTCACCCGATCATCGCGCAGCAGGTCGCGCAGCACCTCGACGTCCTGGCCGCGGTCATCGCCACCGAGCAGGACGGTCACCGGGCCGCGGGCGAGGTAGGTGCGGACCGCCGCGACGGCGGATTCCGGGACGGTGGAGATGCTGTCGTTCACCCAGGTGATGCCGAGGTGGCTGCGGACGGGGGAGAGCCGGTGCGGCAAGGGCACGAAGTCGGCCATCGCGTCGGCGAGGTGGAGCGCGCCATCGCGGGTCTCCAGCCGGGCGTCGACGAGCGCGAGCGCGAGCGCGGCGTCGCGGACCAGGTGCTCGCCGAGGAGGCCGGCGGCCTCCAACGCCGGACGGAGGCGGTCGTGGGCGGTCGTGGTGGCGATGCTCGACGGCTGGCGGCCCGGGCGCACGGCCGGATGGTCGGCGATGACCGGGTCGACGACGGTGCGGTCGGCCAGGGTCAGCAGCCGCAACTTGTCGGCGTGGTAGCGCTCGACCGAGCCGTGCCAGGGCACGTGGTCACGCAGCAGGGTGGTGATCCCGGCGAGGCCGAACGCGGCGTCCAGGTCGGCGAGCTGGTAGCTGGAGAGCTCGAGCACGACGTCGTCAGCGGCGATGGCGGGACCCGCGGACAGGGCCGAGCGGCCGATGTTGCCGAGCAGCTCCACCCGGCGACCGGCGGCGCGGAGCAGGTGAGCGGTCATGGCGGCGGTCGTCGACTTGCCCTTGGTCCCGGTGATCGCGATGACGTCGTGGTTGTCGCGGCCGGCAGCCCAGCGACCGGTCGGCGTCGAGGTCGTGACACCTCGCTGGATCGCGGCGGCGACCGCAGCGCGGTACGGGCTGACCCCGGGGGAGCGGTAGATCGAGCGCACGGTCTCCGGAAGCGCCGACGGGTCGTCGAGGTCGACGGGGGCGTGCGTCGTGAGCTTCAGGCGCGGGGTGTCGGGCAAGCCGGCCGGGTCGATGGGCCGCTCGTCGACGAGCAGGACGTCCGCGCCGGGCTCGTCGCGGTCGAGGACCGCCAGCAGCTCCCGGGTCTCTCGACCCAGCCCGAGGACGCCGATCACGGTGCCAGCTCCGTCAGTAGCCGCTGGAGCGCGCCGGCGTAGGGGCCGGGCAGTCCGGATGGGTCGACGGCCGTCACCATCGCCCGGAACCGGACATCGGCGTCGCGGTCCCGACGGCCGAGCGCGGCGACCGCGGCATGGTCGCCCCAGGCGGGATCCTCGGCGAGCAGGTCGAGAGCGAGTTGGACCTCCTCGACCGTGCCGACGCACTCGTACGGCTTGCGTGCCGGGTCGGTGAGATCGGCGAACCGCTCGACCAGGTCGGGTCGGGCCAGGGCGTCGAAACCGGTCGCGTCGGTGAAGGCGGTGGGCGGCATGAACGGGGCCAGCATCAGCTGGACGAACGTGCACTTCGGGCATTCGCCGCACCACTCGACGCGCTCACGGGTCAGGGAGTACGCCCGGTTGCAGCTGTTGACGGCGGCCAGGGGGGCGCCGAGGTGGACGAACGCGGCGGCGACGACCAGCTCCGGTAGCGGCCGTAGCACCGACACGGCGCGGGTGGCACCGCCGGTCGCCGACGACAGCGCCGCCCGGTGCAGCGTCTCGAAGGCGCTCGACTTGCTGAACTGGTGGTTGACGGCGCGACCGTCGATCGTGCGGGTCGGTGCGTCCGCGGAGCCCTCGTTGGACAGCAGCACGTCACCGCGTCCGGTCAGCGTCGCCGCCACGCACGCGATCGAGGCGACGATCGCGGTGATCGGGACGTGTCCGTTGAGCGCGCCGGCGTCGTTCCAGGCGAGCAGCTGCGGATCGAGCCGCCGGTGGGCGGTGGTCAGCTCCAGTCCGGTCGCGGCGGCGGTCCGCTCCATCGACGGACGCGGGTTGACCGCGAACCCGATCGCGTCGAGCCCTTCGCGGACGGCCAGCATCGCCGTCACCGCCGAGTCCTTGCCGCCGCCGATCGGGACGACCACGCCGAGCTGGCGTGGTTCGCGCTCCTCGTGGCCGGGCTCGGCTGCCGCCGGTCGTCCAGCGACCGTCCCGTCGCCGTTCCCGGCGTGGGGCCAGGCTGGGCCGTCGTCGGCTCCGGCTCGCGGGGCCGTCGAGCCCACGACCTCGGTCCAACCGGTCAGGTCCAGCCCGTTGACCGCCGCGAACTCGCCGAGCCCGTCGTCCAGCAGCGCCCGCACCATCGCCAG
>SKNP01000176.1 GCA_007120485.1 Nitriliruptoraceae bacterium | reverse complement strand
CGGTTGGCCGCGCTGAACGGCTTCGAGCCGAAGAAGCCGCGATCGGCCGACATCGGGGAGGGGTGCGCCGACTCGATCGTCGGCACCTGCCCCAGCCGCGGCGCCAACGACCTGGCGTCGCGGCCCCACAGGATCGCCACCAATGGTCTCTCGCGTGCGACCAGCGCGTCGATGGCGGCGTCGGTGACCTCCTCCCACCCGCGGCCACGGTGCGAGGCGGGCGCGCCCGGTTGCACCGTCAGACAGCGGTTCAGCAGCAGCACCCCCTGATCGACCCACGGGGTGAGGTCCCCGCTTGACGGGCGAGGGTGACCGAGGTCGCTCTCGAGCTCCGCGACGATGTTCTGCAGGCTGCGCGGCAACGGCCGCACGTCCGAGGCGACCGCGAAGCTCAGGCCGATCGGGTGGCCCGGGGTCGGGTACGGGTCCTGACCGACGATCAGGACCTTGACCGCCTCGAACGGCTGCTGGAACGCCGCGAAGATCCGGTCCGCGGCCGGCAGGAACCCGCGCCCGTCCGCCTGCTCCTGCCGCAGGAACTCCCCGAGCTCGCGGATCCGGGGCTCCACCGGCGCGAGCGCGTCCGCCCACCCGGCCCCGACCAGCTCCGACAGCGGCCGCACATCGGCGATGGCGATGACCTCCCAGGACGGATCGGCGCGGACCCTAGCGGCGCGGCGGGCGCGCGCCCGCCGTCGATCGACCCGCCGCACGCACCGGGCCCGACACCCCGGGCCCCGGATCTGCTCGAAGCACCCCGCGACGCCCTGACGCCGACGTGTGGAACACAACACGCACCAGCGACCACCACGCTCCACACATCCCACCCCGCGACGCCCTGACGCCGACGTGTGGAACGCAACACGCACCAGCGACCACCACGCTCCACACGTCCAGCCGACCGGGAACGGTTCAGGCCACCGGCTCGCTCGCAGAGCACGGACGCGTCAACCCGCCGCAGCCGGGTCCTGCTCGCGGAGCTCCTCGCGCAGCTCGTCCAGGTCGACCTGCAGGGTGGCCACGACCGCGCCGTCCTCGACCTGGACCTGCTCGACCGCCAGCTGCTCCGGGAGCTCGAACTCCAGGTCGAGCCCGAGCTCGAGGAACCAGTCCGGAAACCCACCCGCCGGGGCGATCCGCAGCACGCCGTCGATGACCTCGACCTGCAGCTCGATCGTGACCGGGATCAGCTCGAGCCCCAGCTCGGCGGTCCCCGGCCGCAGCTCCAGGACCGGGTCGAGGTCGAGCGGGGTCCGCTCGGCGAGCCCGGCCCGCAGGTCGGGCGCCGTCGCGCGCAACGTGACGTCAGCCGGGGGTGCGTCCGACGCGTCGGCCGGCCCCCAACCCAGCTCGATCCTTCGCGCGTCCACGTGGGCCTCGTCGATGCGGAAATCACCCAGCTCGACGCCCGAAGCGACCACCTCGACGTCCCGCAGTTGGCCCGCCGCGAACCCGAAGACCGCCGGGCGGCGGATCTCGGTGATGCCGATGTCGGCGACGACCAGCTCCGCCTCGTCGAGCTCCCGGGCGATCACGCGGTCGGCGACGGGGACCACCGCCAGTTCGACCAGGAGCAGCAGCGCGGCGACACCTGCGAGCAGCGCCAGCGCGACCTTCACCCGACACGGTCCATCGCGTAGCGGGCGAGCTGACTCAGCGCCTTGACGGCCGGAGCGTCACCGAACGGAGCGAGGTCGTCGACCGCATCCTGGACGTAGCGGCCCGCCGCGTCGCGGGCGCGTTGCACGGCGTCGCTGCCACGCAGGATCGCCAGGGCCTGGTCGACGTCGTCGTCGGACAGCTCACCCTCGAGCAGCGCCGCGAGCCGGCCGTCGTGATCCTGCTCGAGCGCGTACAGCACCGGCAGGGTGTGCACGCCTTCACGCAGGTCGGTACCGGGCGTCTTGCCGGAATCCTCGTGGTCCGAGGCGATGTCGAGCACGTCGTCGGACAGCTGGAAGGCCATCCCGACGTTCCAGCCGTAGCTCGCGGCGGCCTCGACCCCGTCCGCGTCCACCCCGGACAGCAGGGCGCCGTAGCGGCAGGAGGTGGCGATCAGCGAGGCGGTCTTGCCCGACACCACCTCGAGGTAGTGGGCTTCGGTCGGCGCGAGCCGTGGGACGTCCGGTGGGAGCGCGCCCTTGGAACCCTGCACCTCCGCGATCTGGCCTTCGCAGAGCCGCGCCAGCGTGTGCGACATGATGCGGGTGACGTCGACCCCGAGGTCGGCGGACAGCTCGGATGCCCGGGCGAACAGGTAGTCGCCGGTGAGGATCGCGACGGTGTTGTCCCAGCGTGAGTTCGCGCTGGGGGTACCGCGGCGGGCGGGCGCCTCGTCGATGACGTCGTCGTGGTACAGCGTGGCGAGGTGGACCAGTTCGACGATGACGGCCGCGTCGACGACCTCGCGGCGGGTGTGGTCACCGAGGTGGCTGCTGAGCGCCACCATCAGCGGCCGGAACCGTTTGCCGCCTGCAGCCATCAGGTACCGGGCGAGCTCGTCGACGAACGCGTGGCTGGAAGCGACCTGCTCCTGCAGTTTGACCTCGACCGCGTCGAGGGTGCCGGCGACCGGCAGCCCGTTGGCCTCGAGCTGCTCCAGGACCGGGCCGGGGATCGCCAGCCGGGTGCCGGCCGAACGTCCGTCGGCCGGTGGCGGCGCTGGCGGGCCGGGCGGCATCAGCGGACGATCGCGGCGGCCGTGTCGGCCACCTGGAGGAACAGCTGCGGCTGCACGCCGAGGAAGACCACCAGCGTGGCAGCGACCGCGATCCCGGCGGTCAATCCGCCGGAGGCGG
>SKNP01000444.1 GCA_007120485.1 Nitriliruptoraceae bacterium | reverse complement strand
GGCCGTTGCGCGGACCGGGCGACCGCCACCGACCTGCTCGCGGCGCTGCCGTCGGTGCTGGGCGACCTCGCGGCGGCGCGCAAGGCGCCCGTTGGCACGGTCCGGCCCGGCGTGCTCCCCTGGGGTCTCGGTCGCGCCGAGCGCGCCCGGCGACGTGATGGGGAGGGGACACGGTGAGCACCAGCACCGTCCGGTTCCAGACCGGGCTGCGCCCGACCCGGATCGAGGTCGACCTCGACGCGGTCCGCGCGAACGTGCGCCACCTCGGCGACCTGGCTGGCGCGGAGGTCTGCGCCGTGGTCAAGGCGGACGGCTACGAGCACGGCGCGGCGGAGGTAGCTCGCGCGGCGTTGGATGGCGGCGCGACGTGGCTGGCGGTGGCGCTGGTGGAGGAGGGCATCGAACTGCGCGATGCCGGGCTCGACACGCCGATCCTGGTGCTCTCCGAACCACCCATCGCGGCCGTGCCCGAGTTGCTGGACGCGGAGCTGACGCCGACCGCGTACCGGGAACCGTTCCTGGCCGTCCTGGACGCGGCGGGCCGACAGCGCGCCGCCCCGATCCCGGTCCACATCAAGATCGACACCGGCATGGGCCGGGTCGGGATCCCGCCGGGGGAGCTCGACGATCGGCTGCGTCAGATCGCGACCGCCGACGGGCTCGACGTCCAGGGGATCTTCACCCACCTCGCGCGAGCTGACGAACCGGACGTCGACACCACCGACCGTCAGGTCGCCGCGTTCGAGGCCGCGTTGGACGCCGCGGCGAAGCTCGGGGTGCGGCCGCCGCTGCGGCACGCCGCGAACACCGCCGGGACGCTGCGGCACCCGTCCGCCCGGTACGACCTGGTCCGGCCCGGCATCGGCATCTACGGGTTGTCGCCCTCGGCCGAGGTCGATGCGGTCGACCACGGTCTGACCCCGGCGCTCCACCTCCTCTCCGAGGTGTCCTACGCCAAGCGCGTCGACGCCGGGACCCCGGTGTCGTACGGACACCGCTGGCGTGCCCCCGACGACGGCTGGGTCGCCACCGTGCCGATCGGGTACGCCGACGGGGTGCCGCGCGCGTTGACCAACCGGGCGCAGGTGCTGCTCGGCGGCCGGCGCCGGCCGATCGCCGGCAGCGTGACGATGGACCAGCTGATGGTCTGGTGCGGCGACGACGAGCCGATCGTCGGCGACCAGGTGGTGCTCCTCGGCTCGCAGGGCGAGGAGACGATCCGGGTGGAGGAGTGGGCCGCCGCCGCGGACACGATCACCTACGAGATCGTCACGCAGCTGTCGGTCCGGCTCCCTCGGCACCACGTCGGCTGACGGTGGCCACCGGCCGTAGCCTGCGCGGCGCGCCCGGTCACGCGGTGACCGACGACCACGCGGTGACCGCGGACGGCGACGCACCCACGATCAGGAGGCGACCCACGTGGCACGGCGAGGGGTTCTGGCGGCCGGCATCGGTGCGGCGCTGCTCGGCGGAGCCGCGGTGGGCTACGCCGCGGAGCGGGCGATCGTCCGCGGCCGACTGGTCCCGGACCTGCCGCCGTCGGAGACCCCGCTCGGCAGCATCGGTGGGGACCCGAGCACCGTCGCCGGCCCCGACGGCATCGACGTCGCCGTCGAGTCGTACGGCCCGCCCGACGCCCCGCAGTTGGTCCTCGCCCACGGCTGGGTCTGTACCGGCCGCGCCTGGCACGAGGTGGTGCGCCAACTGCAGGGCCGCTACCGCATCGTGACCTTCGATCTGCCCGGCCACGGTCGCTCCGGCGCCCCAGCGAGCCACCGCTACGACCTCGACCTGCTCGGCGACACGCTCGCTGCGGTCATCGACACCGCGACCCGCCCGGGGCCGTTGGTCGTGGTCGGCCACTCGCTCGGTGGGATGAGCGTCCTCAACGCGGTCCGTCGACACCGCCGCATCACCGAGCGCCTGCGCGGCGCGGTCCTGCTGTCCACCACCTCGTCGGCCAAGGGCGACCGGTCGGAGGACGGCGAGCGGCTCGGGATGGAGTTGGGGATCCGCGCCGTCGCGCGCCTCGACCGGGGGATCCGACGGGTCGTCCCGACGTTGCGGCACCCGCGGGTGACCTCGGCGGCCGACCGGCTGACCGCCTCGACGTCGGACCTGTCCTACCTGCTCGCCCGCTGGACCGGCGTCGGCCCGGCCGCCGACCCGGAGGTGGTCGCGTTCACCCGTCACATGGCGATGCACAGCGGCACCGACGTGGTGTTCGGGCTGATCGATGCGGTGCTCGGCGTCGACGAGGACGGCGGCCTCGACGCGCTCGCCGACGTGCCGACAACGCTGCTGGTCGGCACCCACGACCGGCTCACGCCGCTGGCGCTGTCCCAGCGGATGGCGGACCGGTCCCACGCACGGCTTCGGATCCTCGACGACGTCGGCCACATGAGCCTGCTCGAGGCCGGTGATGCGGTCGTCGAGGTGGTGGCCGAGCACCTCGAGGAGCGCGTCCGCAGCGATGAGGACAGCCAGCCCACGCACGCGCACACGGACGGGGCGCCCGCTGCGGCCGACGCGTGAGGGCCACGAGCCACGGACGAGGCGACGTGGACGGTTGACCACCGCGGGGTGCGCGGTGCCCGGGGTCGCACGGACGAGGCGTGCGCGGACCGGTCCCTCGCTTCGCGGGGAGCGCGCGGGGGTCGGTACCGTCCCTCACGGCCGAGCGCCGGGAGGGGGCCCGGCCAGGAGGTCCGCGGTGCCGACGATGCGAGAGCCGACCGCACACCCTGTGCGGACGCCCCGCCAACATGAGCGCGCCGTGCGCGCCTGTGAAGCGTGTG
>SKNP01000423.1 GCA_007120485.1 Nitriliruptoraceae bacterium | reverse complement strand
CGCGTGCACCGATGAAGCGGGTGCTGCTCAAGCTCTCCGGCGAGGCCTTCTCGGACCCGGAGGTCAAGGGCGGTATCGACCCGAGGATCGTCGCGCAGGTGGCGCGGGAGATCGCCGAACTGATCGCGACCGACGGCACCGAGGTCGGCGTGGTCGTGGGTGGCGGCAACATCTTCCGGGGGAACTCGCCTGCGGCCGCGGGCATGGACCGTTCGAGCGCGGACCACATGGGCATGCTCGCCACCGTGATGAACGCGTTGGCGCTCCAGGACGCGATCGAGAAGGCAGGCGTCGATACCCGCGTGCAGACGGCCGTGGACATGTCCGCGCTCGCCGAGCCGTACATCCGGCGACGTGCCGTCCGACACCTCGAGAAGGGCCGCGTGGTCATCTTCGCCGCCGGCCTGGGGGCGCCGTACTTCACCACCGACACCACGGCGGCCCAACGGGCGCTGGAGATCGACGCGGACGCGATCCTCAAGGGCACCCAGGTCGACGGCGTCTACGACGCCGATCCGCGCACGCATCCGGACGCCACCCGGTACGACGAACTGGACTTCCTCTCCGCGATCAACCAGCGTCTCGGCGTGATGGATGCGACCGCGATCTCGCTGTGCATGGACAACGACCTCCCGATCGTGGTCTTCGAGCTGCTGCGGAACGGCAACATCATGCGGGTCGTGCGCGGCGAGGCCGTCGGCACCCTCGTCCACGCGCCCAACCCGACCGACGACTGACCGGAGGACCTCGATGAGTCTCGATGAGATCCAGCGCGATGCTGGCCGCCGCATGGAGCAGGCCGTGGAGAAGGTCGGGGAGGACTTCGCCTCGATCCGCACCGGGCGGGCCAACCCGCAGCTGCTCAACCGTGTGACGGTGGAGTACTACGGCCAGCCGACGCCGCTGCAGCAGCTGGCCAACTTCTCCGTGCCCGAGCCGCGCATCCTGATCGTCAACCCGTTCGACAAGGGTTCCGTCGACCAGGTGGAGAAGGCGATCCGTGACTCCGGCCTCGGGTTGAACCCGTCGAACGACGGTGGGACGATCCGCTGCGTCTTCCCCGAGCTCACGGAGGAGCGGCGCAAGGAGTACATCAAGCTCGCCAAGCAGGCCGCTGAAGACGGCAAGGTCGCCATCCGCAACATCCGTCGTAGCGCACGCGACGCCATGCAGAAGCTCGAGGACGACGGCGAGGTCGGCAAGGACGACCACGAGCGGGCGACCAAGCGGCTCGAGGAGACGACCGGCAAGCACGTCGCGCAGATCGACCACGCGCTCGAGGCCAAGGAGCAGGAGCTCCTGGAGGTCTGAGCGTCCGTCGTCGGCCAGTGGCGGTGCGCGACGGACACCAGCCACGTCGGGGTGGGCCGCGGCGACGGGCGAGGTCGGGGCTGCCTGAGGAGACGCCATGACCGGGGACGAGGGGGCCGGCGACGCGCCCGGGATGGTGGGCGGTCGTCACCTGCCCATCGCCATCCTCGTCGGGGTCATCCTCGCTGGCCTGTTCCTGGTCAGCCTGTTCTGGCGTGCCGAGGCCTTCGCGGCGGTGGTCACCGGGTTCGCGGTGATCGCGCTGGTCGAGGCCGCACGGGTCGTGCGACCCGTGGGGATCCGGCTGCTGACCCCCGTGCTGGTCGCCAGCGCCATCGTGGCCGGCGTGGGCGCCTTCACGGCCGGACCGTCGGGACCGTTGGCCGGGGTCGCCATCCTCGTCGGTGGCAGCGCGCTCGCGTTGCTGGCTGACCGCAGCCGTCGCGAGGTGGTCCGGACGATCTCCGCGACGAGCTTCTTCGGTCTGTGGGTCGCGATCCTCGCGTCGTACGCCGTGCTGCTGGTCGACCGTGACGACGGGCCGGTCGTGGTCCTGGCGGTGGTGGGTGCGGCGATCGTGGCCGACATCGGCGGGTACGCGTTCGGGGTGCCGTTCGGCCGCCACAAGGTGGCCCCGAGCGTGAGCCCGAACAAGTCCTGGGAAGGGCTGATCGGTGGGTTGCTCGTGGCAGGGGCGCTCGCGGCGGCGGTGCTGCCACTGGTCGGCGACACGTTCGAGCCGCTTCCTGCGGCGGTCCTCGCGGTGCTCTGCGGCCTGGCCGCGTTCCTCGGGGACCTGTTCGAGTCCATGGTCAAACGCGACCTGGGGGTCAAGGACCTCGGCGGGGTGCTCCCCGGCCATGGCGGGGTGCTCGACCGCGTCGACGGCATCCTGTTCGCGCTGCCGGTCGGCTACTACGCCGTCGCCTTGGTGGCGTGAGCCGACGTCCGCACACGGTGCGGTCCAGGAAGTCGTGCCGCTGGCCAGCGGCCACCGCACGGTGTCCGTGCGGAGCCGCCGACGCGGACGGGCCAGCCACCTACCATCGTCGGACCCGACCGACGCATCGATGCGCGCCCGTCCACGTCACGACCGACGGCCGCCATCCGAGCACCACGCACCACCGAGCAGCCGAGGACCCGTGACCACCGACGTGCACCCGGACGCGATCGATCCGTACTCCCTCGACCACGAGGGGGTCGCGGCGTTGGTGGCCGAGTTCGGGGAGCCCAGCTACCGCGCCGATCAGCTGTGGTCGTGGCTGGTGCGTGGGGTCGACGACCCGACCGAGATGACCAACCTGCCGAAGCCGCTGCGGGCGCAGCTCGAGGAACGCTTCGCTCCCAGCCGACCGGAACTCATCGCGCACTCGGTCGCCGATGCTGGCCACACCCACAAGCTGCTGTTGCGCTTCGCTGACGGCGAGGCGATCGAGACCGTGCTGATGCTCTACCCGCGGCGCGCGACGGTGTGCATCTCCACCCAGGCCGGGT
>SKNP01000315.1 GCA_007120485.1 Nitriliruptoraceae bacterium | reverse complement strand
GTGTCGTCGGCTTCCGGCGGCACCGGCGCGATCAGGTCCTCCTTGGTCCAGATCAGGTCCTGCCGGCTGCTGGCCGAGAACTCGTAGTCGTGAGTCATCGTCAGCGCTCGCGTCGGGCACGCTTCGATGCACAGACCGCAGAGGATGCAGCGGTTGTAGTTGATCTGGTAGTCGTTGGCGTACCGCTCACCCGGCGAGTAGCGGGCTTGGGCGGTGTTCTCGTCGCCCTGGACGTAGATCGCGTCGGCCGGGCAGGCCCAGGCACACAGCTCGCAGCCGATGCACTTCTCGAGCCCGTCGGCGTACCGGTTGAGCTGGTGGCGGCCGTGGAACCGTGGCGCGACCGGCCGCGGCTTCTCCGGGTACTGGGCGGTCTCCACCGGACGGATCATCGTGCGCAACGGCACGGAGAAGCCCCGTCCGAGCACCGTCCGCGTGAGCAGGACCCACGCGAGGACGACGAGGAAGACCACCGTCAGGACCCCGTAGACGGGCGCGGGGACGGCGGTGAAGGCGAGGATCACGAGGTGACCTCCTGCGACTCGTCGTCGGGGGTCTCGGCGGCATCGGTCGCCGCGTCGCTGTCGAGTCCGTCCGCATCGCGGTCGGCGGTGCCGCCGGGAGCGACGTCGTGGTGATCGGTGCCGTCGGCGTGGTCACGCGGCCGGCGCGAGGTCGCCAACAGCCACAGCAGGATGACCGCTGCGACGCTGGCCAGGGTCAGCCGCGCTGGGACGCCGAGGCCCGGCTGTTCCTGCTCAAGGAGCACGAACCCGGCGGTCACCATCGTCCACACCAGCGCGACCGGGATGAGGATCTTCCAGCCGAGGTTCATCAGCGCGTCGTAGCGGTACCGCGGCAGCGCACCGCGCAGCAGGATGAAGAAGAAGATGAAGGCGATGACCTTCAGCGTGAACCACACCACGCCGAGCAGACCGGCGAACGGATCCGGGAGGCCGAACGTCGGACCGGCGGGGCCACCGAGGAACAGGGTGACGACGATCGCCGACATCGTGACCACCGACATGAACTCGGCCAGCATGAACATGCCGAAGCGCAGGCCCGAGTACTCGGTGTTGAAGCCGCCGACCAGCTCGCCTTCCGCCTCCGGCAGGTCGAACGGAGGTCGACCGGCTTCGGCCACCATCCCGACGACGAACACCAGGAAGGCCGGCAGCAAGGTGATCGCGTTCCACGCCGGCACGCCGTCGATGAAGCCGGGGCCGGACTGCGCCTCGACGATGTCGGAGATGCGCAGCGACCCGGTGTAGATGAACACGCTGGCGACCGCCAGCCCCTGGGCGATCTCGTAGGAGACCATCTGCGCGGAGGAACGGATCCCGCCCATCAGCGGGTACGGCGAGTTGGAGGCCCAGCCGGCGAGGAACACCGCGTAGACGTGGAGCGACGCCATCGCCAGGATCCACAGCGCACCGACCGCCAGGTCGGAGACCACCAGGGTGAAGGTCTCGCCGAACAGCGTGACCTCGCCGCCGATGGGCACCACGGCGATCGTCAGGAACCCGGAGACCACCGCGATGATCGGCGCGATGTTGTAGATGGGCTTGTTGACCATCGCCGGCGTGACGTCCTCCTTGAAGAACATCTTCGCGCCGTCGACCAGCGTCTGCAGGATCCCGAACGGGCCGACACGGTTGGGGCCGAGCCGCGACTGCATCCGCGCGACTACGCGGCGCTCGGCCCAGATCAGCACCGCGGTCAGCAGCAGGTAGTAGGCGAAGATCACGACCACCTGGAGGACCGGGACCCAGAAGGGATGTTCACCCATCAGGCCACCTCCTGCGAGGTCGACGCATCGGCGTCCGCCGCTTCGACACGGGTCACCGTCACCTCGACCCGTCCCTGCTCGTCGGCGAGGTCCCACGCCGGGGTGTCGGTGGAGTTCGCCGGGACCACGACCGTGTCGGCCAGCACGTCGCCGCGGACCGCCGCGGTCAACCGCAGGCTCGCATCCCCGGCGGACAGCTCGACCGTGTCGCCGTCGGCGATGCCGCGGTCAGCCGCCGCGGCCGGGCCCAGGACGGCCACCGGGACGCGCGCGGTCGCGTTGAGGTCGGCGGCGCCGGTCAGCATCGTCCCACGATCGAGCAGCATCGGGCGGACGACCGCGGTGAGCGCGCCGTCCTGAGGGGACGGGGGCGCGGCCGGGGCGACGTCCGGCATCGGGTGCGGCTGCTCCCGACGGCCGAGCCGTGCCACCTCGGCACGGACGCTGTCGAGGTCGTCCAGCCCGAGGTCGTGGCCGAGCAGCGACGCCAACTGGACGATGACCTGCCAGTCCTCCTGGACCAGGTCGTGGCCGTCGACACCGCGGTGGAAGCGCTGCTGGCGTCCCTCCCAGTTCGTGCTCGAGCCCGAACGCTCCTGCCGCCCGGCGGCCGGCAGGACGATGTCGGCGTACTGCGAGACCGTCGCGGTGGCGGCCAGGTCCTGGACGATGACGGTCCCGACCTTCGCGAGCGCTCGACGGGCGAGCGCCGTGGAAGCGGCATCGGTCGCCAGGTCCACA
This sequence comes from Nitriliruptoraceae bacterium, assembly GCA_007120485.1. Lineage (GTDB taxonomy): Bacteria > Actinomycetota > Nitriliruptoria > Nitriliruptorales > Nitriliruptoraceae > SKTG01. The sequence goes on along the minus strand of SKNP01000315.1, from coordinate 276 downwards.
CCGATGAGGTGCAGCACGTCGATCTCCCCCGCCGCGGCGGCCGTGAGGATCGCGTGCAGATCCCGCCCCGGGGTCTCGGGCAACGAGGCGCCCCAGACCTCCTCGACGGCGGCGCGATCGTCGGCGTCGGCCAGACGACGGCCACCGGGAAGGGTCCCGGCGGCGAGCCCGGCCTCGAGGGCACCCCGGGCACCCGCGCGACGGGGCACGTAGGCGACCTTGCCGTCCGTCGCGTCCGCGAGGGCCAGACCGGCGGCGACCGCGCCGGCGCCGGCG
>SKNP01000403.1 GCA_007120485.1 Nitriliruptoraceae bacterium | reverse complement strand
TGACGATCCGTGCCGGCCAGGTTCCGCCCCAACGAACCGGTCGCGGACGACCGGAACCGCTCCCGCAGCAAGGGGAACGCGGTGGGGACAGGCACGCCCCAGGTGTAGGCGTAGTGCTGCGGCACGACTCCGAGCCGCTGTTCCAGCACCTCCGAGCACCGGTCGAGCTCCTTGGCCGTCAGTTCCTCCGGTCGAGCGTGGGTGTGGGTGTGGTTGGCGATCGTCACCAGATCCGAGGCCGCCAGCTCCTCGAGCTGCTCCCACGTGAGCCCCTGACCGGGTTCCCCGGTGGCGGTCGAGCCGGGCCAGCGCATGACCCCGCCGATGTAAGCGGTCGCCACGTAGATCGTGAACGGCAGCCCGGCCTCCCGGAGCCGCGGCCAGGCGTGCTCGTACACCCCCGCGAAGCCGTCGTCGAAGGTCAGCACGACCGATGGCTCGGTCCGGCCGGCGTCCAGGTCGTCCAGCGCCTGATCGAGCGAGACGACCCGATGGTCGGCCAGCGCCTCGACCTGCTGATCGAACGCTTCGGCCGCCAGGTCGAGCTCGTCCGGGGTCCCATCGCCGATGCGGTGGTAGATCAGCAGGGTCGCCCCGGCCGCCGACCGACGCGAGGGCGCCGGCGCCAAGGCGGCCGCCAGGCCACGCTTCAGCGCTCGCCGCGGCCCGTGACCGCTCAAGGGGTTCGACATGGAGATGGAGGCTACTACCGCGCCATCAACCAACGGCGGGCCGAACCTTCAGCCACCCACCACCCGAACCCTGCAAGCCAGCCCAGGACCGCCAACGACGGACGCTCAGAACAGCTCCACGTCCCCCATGGTCAGGTCCCACAGTCCCAGGGGCGGCTTCCCGGCGAACGCTAGGTCCCGCCAGGTCAGCACCGGTCCACCACCCGGCAACGGCAGGAAGCCGCCGCGCAGGTGCGGGTGGGACGTGAGCTGCAGCACCTGATCCGCGTCGGACTCGGTCGCGACCCGACGCAGCAGCCGGCCGGCCACGACCGGGTCGGGAGCGAGCAGGTGGCCCACCACGCACTCGGTCGCGGGCCCGCGTCGACGCAGCCGGAACAACACCACGCCGTCATCGTCCACCAGGCCGCGGTAGTGCAGCGGGGCGAAGCCGTAGCGCCACCGCAGCACCTCGGCGTCCAGGTCGGTCCGGATCCTCGCGTCGGGAAGCGCTGCCAACAAGCCGTCGAGGTGGTCGGTGTCGGCCAGCGCTTCAGCGGCGGGCCGTCCGGCATCGGTGGGCAGCGACCACTTGTCGGCGGGGACCCGCGCTCCGACCGCCCTCGCCGCAGCGGCCGGTGAGCGGAAGCGGACACCGACGGGCAGCTTGCCGACCTCCTCCCAGCCCATCTTGAGGTAGCCGGGGCGGGACTGCTCGTTCGGGGTGTTGAAGACATGCGCGACGCCCTGCCGTGCCAGCATGTCCACCGAGGTGGTGGTCAGCCGCCGGAAGATGCCGCGACCCTGGTAGTCAGGATGGGTCGCGGTATCGACGGCGCGGACCGCCTCCCACGTCGAGCCGCGGCGGGTGAACCGCCAGCGCAGCCAGGCCCGGAACCCGACGATGCGGCCGTCGTCGAGCGCGACCCACATCGGCGACCGACCGAACGGGTTCTCGTGGTGCTTCCAGCGGAAGAAGTCGGCGTACTGCTCGTCCGGCACCCACCCCAGCGACGACTGCAACAGCTCCAGGAGCGCCGGCAGGTCGTCGTCGGTCGCCTCCCGGATCTCCAGGTCATCCGCTGGACCACCGGGAGGCCGCACCGGCTCGGTGACCTGGTGGCCGGTGTCGCCGCTTCCGGTGAACCGCACGGTCGTCGCATGCCCCTCGAGAGCGACGCCCCGGCGGGTCGCCATCACCCACAGGGTCCGCAGCAGGATCTTGAGGTCCAGCAGGAGGCTGCGGTTGTCCACGTACCAGACATCCTGGGCGAGCTTGTCCTCCCAGGATTGGTCGTTGCGGCCGTTGATCTGCGACCAGCCGGTGATGCCGGGGCGGACCTCGTGGCGGCGGGCCTGTTCGGGGCTGTAGAGGTCGAGGTACTCCACCAGCAGCGGCCGGGGCCCAACCAGCGACATCTCCCCTCGGAGCACGTTCAGCAGTTCGGGCAGTTCGTCCAGCGAGGTGGAGCGCAGGAACCGCCCGAACGGGGTGAGCCGCTGCTCGTCGGGGAGTAGCTGGCCGTCGGGCCGGCGTTCGTCGGTCATGGTGCGGAACTTGCGCAGCGTGAAGATCCGGCCGTGGAGCCCGGGCCGCTCCTGGGAGAACAGCACCGGGCTGCCGAGCTCGCGCCGGACGCGCCAGGCCACCACGGCGAACACCGGGGCCAGTAGCACCAGGCCCTTGACCGCCCCGATGAGATCGAAGGCGCGTTTGAGGGCGTCGGCACGGCCGCCAGCAGCGTTCATGTCCGACGCTCCTCGATGGGGCGTGCCGGCACGCCGACGACGGTGCGGCCCGGGGCGACGTCACGGATCACGACCGCGCCGGCACCGACCACGGCTCGCTGACCGATCGTGACGCCCTGGATCACGGACGCGCCGATGCCGACGTCGGCCTGCTCCTCGACGGTGACGTTGGCGGCCAGGTGGGCGCCAGGGGCGATGAAGGCGGCGTCACCGATGATGCCGTCGTGGCCGACCATCGCGCCGTAGTTGATGATCGCGGCCGTGCCGACGGACACGTCGCAGGTGAGCAGCACGTTGGGGCAGACGATGGCGCCGGGGGCGATGGTGGTGCGTGGACCGACCTGGGCGGTGGGATGGACGATGGTGGCGAGCGCGATGCCGGCTGCAGCGAGC
>SKNP01000206.1 GCA_007120485.1 Nitriliruptoraceae bacterium | reverse complement strand
TCCGTCACGCCATCCAGGCCCTCCTCGCGGGCCACCTCCTGCTGCTCGTCCTTTGATGCCGCGTCGCCGTCCAGCACCCCAACCACGACGGCGACGCGGAGATCACCACCCGGGGAACTGAAGACAACCCGCTGGTACTGGACGAGTCGCCACCATCCGTGGTGGTGCAAGGAGAGGTCGTATGGGCACCCCCGTCGATACCCAACAGGTCAACGACGCCGTCGCCGCGCTCGGCCGCGATGTCACGATCTTCGACACGACGCTGCGCGACGGAGAGCAGTCACCGGGCATCTCGCTCGATGCGCGCGAGAAGGTCGAGATCGCCGAGCAGCTCGCGCGCCTGAGCGTGGACGTGATCGAGGCCGGGTTCTCGGCCGCGTCCCCCGGTGACTTCGACGCCGTCAAGGCGGTCGCTGAGGTGGTCGGCAACGCCCCCCGCGGCGCGTCCGGACCGGACGGCTCCGAAGGGCAGACCGATGACCGGCAACCGCCGGTGATCGCCGCGTTGGCCCGCGCCATGCCCGGTGACATCGAGAAGGCCGCCAAGTCGCTGGCGCCAGCCAAGCACCACCGGATCCACACGTTCCTGTCGACCTCCGACATCCACCGCAAGTACATGCTCCAGTCGTCGGAGGAGGAGATCCTCCGCCAGACGGTGGAGGCGGTGGAGCTCGCACGCTCCTTCACCGACGACGTCGAGTTCTCCCCGCAGGACGCGACCCGTACCGACTTCCCGTTCCTGGTCGACATCGTCGCCGCGGCGGTGGGGGCCGGCGCCACCACGGTCAACATCCCGGACACGGTCGGCTACGCCCTGCCGCACGACTTCGGCGGGTGGATCTCGGAGCTTCGGACCCGCGTCCCCGACATCGACGCCAAGGGCGTGATCATCAGCGTCCACTGCCACGACGACCTCGGGCTGGCGGTCGCCAACTCCGTCGAGGCGGTCCGCCACGGCGCGCGGCAGGTCGAGGTCGCGGTCAACGGCATCGGCGAGCGGGCGGGGAACTGCTCCCTCGAGGAGGTCGTGATGGCCATCCGCACCCGTGCGGACCTGCTCGGCGTCGACCACCAGGTCAACACCCCGGAGCTGACCCGGACCTCGCGACTGGTGTCCAGCCTCACCGGCTACGGCGTGCAGAAGAACAAGGCGGTCGTCGGTGAGAACGCGTTCGCACACGAGTCCGGCATCCACCAGCACGGGGTCATGGCCGACCGCCTGACCTACGAGATCATGAAGTCCGAGGAGGTCGGCGCCGACGGCTCGCAGATCGTGCTGGGGAAGCACTCCGGTCGCCACGCGTTCTTCAAGGCCGTGGAGGATCTCGGTTTCGAGCTCGACGACGCGGAGGCGCAGAACGCGTTCCGGCGGTTCAAGGACCTCGCCGACCGCAAGGGTGTCGTCAGCTCCGAGGACGTGTCGGCAATCGTCATCGCCGAGACCCACGTCAAGGCCGACGACGCCTACGAGCTGGCCAGCCTGCGCGTCAGCGGTGGGAGCGACACCGACCCGAACGCGCAGGTCGAGGTGCGCCTGATCGACACCGAACTCGCAAGCGAGCGCGGGATCGAGCCAGGGAGCACCGTCCGTGCGGAGTCGGGCGGCGACGGCATGGTCGACGCCGCCTGCGGGGCGATCCGCGAGGCCGTCGGTCGCGGTGAGGTCAGCTTGGTGTCGTTCCAGGTCAACGCGGTCTCGGCCGGCATCGACGCGCTCGGCGAGGTCACCGTGACCGTCGAGGTGGAGGACGGTGAGCGTTTCACCGGCCGGGGGGTCTCGACCGACATCGTCGAGGCATCCGCCCGCGCCTACGTCGATGCGCTCAACCGTTCGCGCCGCCTCGTCCAGCGGCGTCCCGAGTTCAAGCCCTGATCCATCTGCGGGTCCGGCTTCGGCCCGAGGCCGGACCCGACCACCACACCCTGCCCGAGGAAGGCAACCCACGATGGCCACCATCCGTGTCAACGTCCCACCCGACCACACACCGCAGGAGGAAGCGCAGCTCGTCGCGGACGTCGCGGCGGCCTACGTGGAGTCCACCGGCTCCGACGACGTCGTCGTCGAGGTGGAGCGGCCCGAGGAGGTCGACTACCGAGCGGTGCGGACCTCCGGCAGCTCCCGTTGGGCGAACTGACCGATCCGTCCCGCTGTCCCCGGCGCCCGCCGCCCCCGCCGGTCCCCGGCTCCCGCCGACCCCGCCTGACCCCGGTCGATCCCGGCCGACCCCGCCCGATACGAAGGTGACCCCGTGACCGCGAAGACCATCGTCGAGAAGATCTGGGAGACCCACGTCGTCCGTGAGGGTGAGGGCACCCCGGACCTGCTCTACGTGGACCTGCACCTGATCCACGAGGTGACCTCCCCGCAGGCGTTCGAAGCGTTGCGGGTGGCGGGGCGTCCGGTCCGTCGACCGGACCTGACCCTGGCCACCATGGACCACAACGTGCCCACCGACCCCCGCCAGACCAGCGGGGAGCTGCCGGTGGAGGACCAGCTCTCCGCCGCGCAGATGGAGGCGCTGCGGACCAACTGCGAGGAGAGCGGCATCCGGTTGTTCGAGATGGGCAGCCGCAACCAGGGCATCGTCCACATCATCGGTCCGGAGCTCGGCCTGACCCAGCCTGGCGCGGTCATCGTGTGCGGTGACTCGCACACCGCCACGCACGGTGCGTTCGGTGCGCTCGCGTTCGGCATCGGTACCTCGGAGGTCGAGCACGTCCTGGCGACCCAGACCCTGCCGCAGCGGATGCCCAAGACGCTGGCCGTGGACGTGGAGGGGGCGCTGCCCAAGGGCACCGTCGCCAAGGACCTGAT
>SKNP01000323.1 GCA_007120485.1 Nitriliruptoraceae bacterium | reverse complement strand
TGAGTTCACCGGAGAGACCGACGCGTGCATCACAGCCTGGCCCGATGAAGCAGCCGACCGTCCACTCACCGGCCAACTCCGGCGGCACCGTGAGTTCGACCGTCACCGTCGAACCCGGAGGGATGTCCAAGGTGGCCGTCGACACCTGCTCGGTCGGGTCGATCAACGCCGTCCGTGGGTCGACGCGAACATCCACCGAGGTCAACAGATCCTCCACATGGCCGACCACTCGGCCTCCTTCCTCAACCACGCCACGGCCGACGGTCAGGTCGTAGGTGAAGTCGTTGGTGTTCACGAACTCGAGCACGAAGGGCTCGCCCGCAGCGATCACCACCGACGCGGGTTCGAAGCGGTAATCCTCGATCAGGACCTCGATCTCACGGTCGGTGCCCGACGTCGCGTCGGAGCACGCCCCGGCGGTGAGCAGCACGATGGCGGCCCCGACCAGATGCACGGTGGTGTGCCACGATCGGCGATGTGGATACACGGTGATCACCCCCAGCGACATGCTCGTCCGCTACGGGCCACCCGCATCCGTGGTCCGTCGAGGGCGGTTCACCCGCCGGCGGGCCCGGCGGCGTGCGACCTCACCTCACCCGTATCCCCGCATCGCGACCGCCGGTAGAGCCCAACGCCCTCCGTTCACCCCACGAGCGTGGACGTCCTCGATCATCCGTTGCCGGTCTGCCCGCGCGTCCGAGGGTGGTCTGCACGGACCGCGACCTGACAACGATGTCCCGGGACACCGATCGGTGTCCCGGGACATCCTGGACGTGGGCCAAGAAGGACTTGAACCTTCGACCTCACCCTTATCAGGGGTGCGCTCTAACCGGGCTGAGCTATTGGCCCCTGCACGGCGTCCCGTGGGCCGCCGCGACGGCGAAGCGTAGCGACCGGCCCCGCATCGGGCGAACCGGTCAGCGTCCCTCGAACAACGACTCGCCGCTGTCCGCCTGCGGCGCCGGCCGTTGCCCCGAGGTGGTCTGCGCCCCGGGGGCGTAGCCCTGGCTGGCGCGGGGATCGTCGGTCGGATGCGCGTTGGGCGGACGGTCCGCGGTCACGGGTCGCCCCGCCACCGATCGTTCGACCGCGCCTTCCTCCACGACGCCGATGACCAACCCGCCGGTGAGATCCGCGATGAGGTTGTACAGGAAGGCGAAGAACACCAGCAGTGCCGTCTGCACGATCACGCCCATACCGCCGAGCAGGGCGAGGACCTGGAACACGTCCCCGGCCACCACACCGCAGGACGCGAAGCCGACATCCAGCGCGATCTCGCAGATCTGGTCGACCAACTGGAGGCGATCGACGATGAACCAGATCACCATGCTGACCAGCAGGAAGATGGCGTAGAACACGATGTTGGCGACCGCCCCGAACTTCAGGACCGTCCAGGGGTCGAGCCGCTTGATCGTGAACCGTCGTCGAGCCACGTGTGCTCCTGCCATCAACGGGCGATGCTACCGCCCGCCCGGGTGCATCATCGGTTGGCACCCTCGAGGGTCCCGGTGACCGGTCCGTCGGGGTCGTAGACGAAGCAGATGACCTCCCGGTCGTCCGCCGCCCACGACTCCTCGCTCGGCCAGAACGCGGAGGCGAGCAGCTCGGACTCCGGGTAGGTCGTCCCGATGTAGTCCTCGAACCGCTCGAGACACCCGTCGCTGGCGTCCTCCTCCACCTGGTCCGCACCGGGCCAGCTGCTCCCGACGAGTTCGAAGGTCGCGAACACCTCGTGGTCGTGCGGTTGGTCGCAGTCGACGACCGGGACGGACTCCACCGTCCGGTCCGCACCGTCGGGGTCGTCGAAGCACTCCCCGACCTCCAGCGAGAACACCTCGTCCTCAGCGCAGGCGGTCAACGCGAACGCGAGCCCGGCGACGATGGCCAGGAACGAGCGAGACATCAACGGTGGTCCTCCAGCGCGTCGGGGGCCGCCGGAGGACCGGCGGAGCGGCGGATACTAGTGACGGTCGGCTCCGACCGGTTGGTCGGCCGCCTGCGCGTCCTCCTCGTCCTCCATCACCAGGGCCACCGCGACGACCGCGGCACCGGCACCCGGTCGCATCAGCGACACGCCCTGGGTGGCGCGACCCATCGGACGCACATCCGCGAGATCCATGCGGATCAGCGTGCCGTTGTCGGTGACGAGCAGGATCTCGGCCTCGTACGGCACCACCAACGCACCGGCCAGCCCGCCACGCGACTCGGCGAGCTTGACGGTCTTGACGCCGAGGCCTCCACGCTTCTGCGTCGGGTAGCGCACGATCGGGGTGCGTTTGCCGGATCCCTGCTCGGACACGACCAGCAGGTACGCGCCGTCGTCCTGGTCCTCGCTGGCCACCGGGGACATCGTCAGGAGCTCATCACCGTCAGCGAGCCGCATGCCACGAACGCCGGCGGCGTTGCGACCCATGGCACGCGCATCCACCTCGGGGAAGCGGATCGCGTACCCCCCACGCGACACCAGGACCAGGTCCCGTCGTCCGTCGGTGACGGCGACCTGGGTGAGTTCGTCATCGTCGGCGAGGTTGATCGCGATCAGCACCGATCGGGGCGAGTCGAAGTCCGAGAGGCGGGTGCGCTTGACCGTGCCCTTGCGGGTCGCGAAGACCAGGAACCGGTCGTCAGCGAACTCCTCCAGCGCGAGCACCGCCGCCACCGTCTCGCCCGGTTCGAGCGCCAGGCCGGGAACGTTGGCGACGTAGACACCCTTCGCCGACCGCGACTTCTCCGGGATCTGGTAGGCCTTGATCCGGTAGACCCGGCCGCGGTTGGTGAAGAACAGCAGGTGGTCGTGGGTGGAGCAGGTCAGGAGGCGCGACACGATGT
>SKNP01000038.1 GCA_007120485.1 Nitriliruptoraceae bacterium | reverse complement strand
GCGCCGCGGCACCCGGGTCGGCCGGGCCCGGACCGCGACGGGCCGCCGCACGGACCCGTCGAGCCGCGTCAGCCACCGCCACCAGCGCCCGCTCGTCGTCCACGGGCAGGTCGAGCACGGCCCGTTCGGCGTCGCTGCGTGCCACGCTGGTGCGGGCGACCAACTGCTCGACCAGCACCGTGGGCTCCACCTGTCCGCCGGCCCCGAGGGTCCGGGCGACGTCGCGACGGAGCCCGGCACGCAGCCGTCGTGCCGCGGCCTCTCGATCGCCGGCTCGCTGGAGCAGCCCCGCGACCGACCGAGCTAGCTCGGCACTGGGCACCACGGGTGGCAGCCGCTCGGCGACCGGCGGGCCGAGCCGGCGGCCTCGCCACAGGGCGGCGAGCAGGACCGCGATCGCGCTCAACGCGAAGGCCAGCCAGACCCGGCCAGAGATCAGGTCCACCAGTCCCTGGTCGGGCGCCCCCACCTCCGGTCGCGGCACGACCTGTAGTCGGTCGCCCGGCTGTGGGGCGAGCAGGCTGGCGGCGAACACCGCGTTGTCCGCGTCGTCGAGCGCGGCGTTGGTGAAGGGCCCCGGGCTCCCGAGCGCGATCAGGGCGCCATCCCCCAGCGACCGTGCCACCAGCCAGGCAGCCGCGTCCCCGTCGGCCGCGTCTGGCTCGGCCGCGGCGTCGCCCTCGTCCGCGCCGAAGGGGAAGCACGTCGTCGCATCGGCGGGTGCGATCAGTCCGTCCCACGCCCCGTGGCGGACCACCTCGACGTCCTCGAGCAGGTCGCACGACGGCGGTAGCTCCGACGTCCCGAACGCCAGATCCAACGGCGCCTCGGCCGGGTCCAGGCCGTGAAGCGGGCTCATCGGATCGGCGACGATGAGCGTGCCACCCGACCGGGCCCAGTCCTCCCATCCGTCGCGCGCGTCGTCGTCCAGCGCGTCGACGGGGATGAAGACGTTCGTCGATGTATCGCTAGGTAGATCTGTCGACACATCGACATCTACATCGACGGATCCCAAGAGTTCCACCACGCCCAGCAGCCCGTCCGGGGCCGGGCTCTCCGGGTCGAGCGGGCGCCACGTCTCGTCGGGGGCCAGCAACAGCGCCCCGACGATCAGCACCAGCAGCGCCGCCAGCACCAGCCCCAGCCGGCGCAAGGTCGTCGACGTCGAGGTGGTCGCCGCGCTCACGGCGAGCTCCCGACCCGCTGCCGGTCCGCGTCGGTGATCGCCTCCGCGACCGCTTGGGCAGCAGCATCGACCACCTCGACGTCGGCGGGGGTGACCTCCTCGTCGCCGTACACCGCGTCCTCGAGCCGCTCGCCCGCCTGCGTGACGTGGTCGGCCAACGAGGGTGCGGCCACCTGGACCTGACGGTCCAGTTCGCGGACCGTCCGTCCGGGCTGATGTTCGAGGACGCCCTGTTCGACGAGCGTGGCGACGATCGCGATGTAGCGGTAACGCAGCGCCGCGAGCAGGTCCCCCGCCTCAGCGGCCGTGTCCGCGTCGGCGTGCCAGTCGGCGGCCGATCGGCCGCGGGTCGGCACCGCCACGCTGCTGACGCCCCGGCCGCTGGTCAGCCGGCGGGTCGCGACGAACACGACGGCACCGAGCGCCAGCAGGCCCACCACCGCGATGATCCAGGCGATCGCCGGGCTCCCGCCGGCCGCGCTGAGCAATCGCCCCAGGAGCTCGCTGAAGGCGTCGCCCAGGAACCGGAAGAGCCGTTCGAACAGCCCGGGCTGGCTCTCGGTGTAGGGCGGGCGAGACAGCAGGTCCTCCGCCAACTCACGGAGCTGGTGGGGGTCGTGCTCCAGCGGGTCGGTCGAGATCACGCGGTGATCCCGCGGGCTCGCAACTGCACGTCCAGACCTTCCAGACGGATCCGGGCGTCGAGGTAGATCAGCAGCGCGGCGAACGCGGACACCGGGATGCTGACCAGTTGCCCGATGACCTCACCGACCGAGGCGACCAGCCAATCCCCAGCCGGCACCACGAACGCCAGCAGGGTGAACCCGAACTGCAACCCGCCGGTGACCACGAGCACGAGCAGACCGACCAGCAAGGTGACCCCGATCACTCGCCAGAAGCGCATGCGCAGGACCCACCACACGCGGCTGAGCGTCTCGATGACCCCGCTGCGCTCGGCCACCGCGATCGGGACCACGAGGCTGGTCGTGGCGAAGAACACCACCATCAGCGCAAGCCCGATCGGGAACATCACCAGGATCACGAAGATGATGCCCGCGATGGGGATGAAGGCGGCCATGACCGAGATGAAGAGGAACCCGAGCCCAACCGCGATCCCGCCGGCCAGCAGGAGCACCGACGCGCCCAGCGTCGTGCCCAGCACGCGCAGCGCACCGCGGACGGCTTCTGCGAGGTCCGCCTCCCGCCCCTGATCGACCTCGAGGACCAGCATTACCACCGCCGCACTGATCGCCAGGGTGACGATGTAGATCACGATGCCCACGACGCTGCTGACTCCGATGAGCGCGAACGGCTCACCCATCGTCGGTGGCGGCGCCCCGTCAGCGGGCAAGCCGAAGGGGTTCTCGAAGGTGGCCGGCGCGAAGCGGGAGATCGCCAGGTTCGACAGCAGGGTCAGCGGCGCGACGAGGACCAGCACCAGGATCAGGACCGGCCCGAACGTGGCGCGCAGGCCGCGGAAGCAGCCGTCCAGCAGGTCGCTGACGGTCATCGGCCGCAGCGGGAGGACCCGACCTCCGAACGGGGCTGGGCGAGCCGGGCCGGCCCAGGCACCGGAGCCGCCGCTGGTCGATCCGGCGGCCGGCCACGCCGGTCCCCCGGGCCCGGGGTGACCGCCACCGGGCGG
>SKNP01000371.1 GCA_007120485.1 Nitriliruptoraceae bacterium | reverse complement strand
CCGCCGTACCGCCGGAACGGTCGCCCCACGCCACCGACCGGCCGTCGCCGCCACGCAGGTCCGCCGCCATCAGCACCTCGTCCCGGCGGGAGCCGTCCTCGAACGCGAGCGCATCAGGGATGCGCCCCACCTCGACGTAGCCGTAGCGGTGGTAGAAGCCGTCCAGGCCCTCCCCGTCGCGCACCTCCACGATCGCCAGCTCGGCGCCGTGCTGCGACGCGTGCGCGTGCGCGGCCTCGACCAGACGGCCACCGAGCCCCGTGCCCTGCTGATCCGGGTGGACCTGCAGGCGGCGCAGGTAGGCACGGTGGCCGGTGCGGAAGCTGGGAGGCCGGTACACGCTGACCAGCCCCACCAGCCGCTCGTCCTGGTGGGCAGCCAGCAGCGTGACCTGGCCGTCGCGGACCTCGTCGAGCAGGCCGACGGCCAGCGGCCGTGCCTGCGCGTCGGTGGCCGGTGGGGTGAGCCCGATCGAACCGCCGGCGTCGGTCACCGCGATCCACAGGGCCGTCAGCTCGTCGAGGTCGATGGCGTCAGCGGGCACCTCGGCGGCGATGGCCGCACGCGTGCCGACTCCCTCGCGGTCATCGCGGTCGTCGCGGTCGTCGCGGTCGTTGCCGTCGGTGCTCACCGGTGCAGGTGCGGGTCGGGCTGCGTCGCCCGCGAGCGGATCGTGTGGATCGACGTGCCCGACAGGATCGCGGAACGGCCGAACAGCCGGCCGAGCTCCCAGTTGGACAGGCCGAGCTCCGGCGTACCCAGCGCGTACTGCCCGTCGACCCACCGGGTGAACCCGTCGCCGACGAACGGCGCGTCAGCGTCGGCGAACGCCCGCTCGTGCTCGGCCGGATCCTCGGAGATCACCGACAGCGTGAACCGTGGCGAGTGCCGGTTGAACAGCTCGATCGCTTCGTCCAGGTCGTCGACCAGCAGCAGGGTCACCTCCGGCGAGCCCTCCCACTCCCACTCGACGGCCAGCTGCGCCTCGACCAGCGTCTCCGCCTGCGGTTCGTCGATGACCCCTTCGGCCCGGTGGATGGCCACCGAGGTGGTGTAGTCCTCCTCCGGCAGCACGTCCCGGTCGCGTTGGAGCACGTGGAACTTCGGCGTGGTCCCGCGATCGGACGCGGCCCGCTCGACGGCGGCGCGGAACACCGGTACCAGCTCGGCGGCGCGGTCCCGCGCGATCGCGCAGGTGTTCAACGTGTTGCACACCTTGCGATCCAACGAGGCGTGGACCACCGCGGCGAACCGCTCGGCGTCCGCGGCGCTGGTCGCGACCATCCACGCCCCGCCGGTGCCGTGCGCGGACACGCTGTTGCCGGCCTGCTGGGCGACCTCGCCGAGCTGGCGGACCGCCTCACCGGAGCCGCGTGCGACCGCCAGGGCCAGGCGCCGATCGCTGAACAGCGCCCAGCCGGCGGCCCGTGACGGCGCGTCGACCAGGGCGGCTGCCCCCGCGGGCACCCCCGCTGACGCGAGGGCGGGATCGAGCGCGTGGGTGACGATCGCCCGGGCCGTGCCGAGCGCGTCCGAACCGATGCGGAACACCACCGTGTTGCCGCCGCGGAGCACCCCGCAGGCGTCGGCGAAGACGTTCGGGCGGCCCTCGAACACGAACGCCACGACCCCGAGCCGGTCGACCACCTGCTCGATCCGCCAGCCGTCGTGATCGAGGGTCTGGACCACCTCACCTCGAGGTGAGCGACCGTCAGCCCAGCCGCGCAGCCCATCGATCATGCCGCGGCGCATCTTGTCGTCCAGCACCAGCCGGGTCGTCGAGCGGCCACGCTCGCGGGCGCTGGCGACGTCCTGCTCGTTGGCCTGGGCGATGAGCTGGAAGGTGGCGTCGTCCTCGAGCCGATCGGCGAACCCACGGTAGAACGCGTCCAACGTCGCGTCGTCGACCTGACCCATGGCCTCGAACGCGTGTGCGGCCGCATCGACCGCGGTCCGGGCCGCGCGGCGGTCGGCCGCCGGGACGTGCAGGATCGTCCCGTCGGCCAGCGGCAGGACGGCGTCGCCGGGTTCGAAGGCGGCCGCCAGCTGCTCGTCGACGGTGACCAGGCGGTCGCCACCGACCACCAGCTGGGTGCCGGGTTCGAGCTCGTTGAGCGGGGAGACGTCCATGGCCGTGCACGCTACGCCCGCCGACCCGCGTCAGCCAACCGCGTGGGTCGCCGGCCCGAGAGCCATCCCACCGTCCAGACGAGCGGCCGTGCCGAACCCGCGGTGTGGACGACCCCCGAGGCCGTGGTCGCCGGTTGGCTTAGGCTCCGCGCCGCGGAACGCCCACACGGTCGCCGGTCCGCGTCCCCGAGGACCGACGGCTGGCCCCGACCGCCACCCGCGGACCGCCACCCCCCGACCGCCACCCGCCGACCGCCACCCGCCCCGGCGACATCCGGAACCAGAGAGCAGGTCCATGACCGACGACCCCGCGGTGCTGCGCATCGGTGAGGTGTCACGCCGGACCGGCGTGGCCGTCCCGACGCTGCGCGCGTGGGAGCGGCGCTACGAGCTGCTCGAGCCACACCGCACCGACGGCGGCCACCGCCTCTACCGCGAGCGCGACCTGCAGCGGGTCCGCGACATGCAGCGCCTGCTCAACGACGGGTGGTCCGCCGCAGCCGCGGCCCGCGAGGTGATCCGCGAGCCCGCCACCATCACGCAGCTACGGCCGGTGGTCGGAGACGGTCAGGGCGCTGACGACGCCTCGGCCACCTTGATCGAGCGCCTCGACGACGCGATCGCACGGTTCGACGGCCCGGCCGCGGAGCTCACGGTCGACGACGTCTTCGCCAGGTTCGAGATCCCCCGAGCGCTCGACGAGGT
>SKNP01000036.1 GCA_007120485.1 Nitriliruptoraceae bacterium | reverse complement strand
GGCGCCCACGCACGAGCCGTGGCGCCCACGCCCGAGCCGCGGTGCCCACGCCCGAGCCGCGGGCGCCGCTCAGGGCTTGGATCGGTGGGTGGCCACGGCTCGGATCGCGTGTCGCAACTCCGCGACGAACCCATCCCAGTCCTCACGCAGGCGGTCCCACCCGATGCGCAGGACGACCCAGCCGGCCAGGGCGTAGGCGTTGTGCTTGCGTTGGTCGAGGTCGAGCCCGCGCCGGGACGCGTGTGCGCCGAACCCGTCCACCTCGATCGCCACCGGTAGCCCTCGGATCGTCAGGTCCGGGTGCAGGACGCGTCCGGGCACCTCGACGGTCCGCGCCGGCACATCCAGGTCGAACCCGAGGGACCGGAGCCGTCGCTCCACCTCGACGACCAGGGCGGAGTCAGCGGCGCTGCCGTCGACCTGCCGGCACGCCTCGAGGAGCCGACCGCGGCCGCAGGCGCGGGGGCTGGCCCGGGCGCGGGCGACCACCTCGCCGGGGTTGACGATCCGCCGTTGGCGGCCGTCCACGAGCCAGGTGCGCAGCCGGTCGGTACCGGACCGCGCCGCCGCATCGAGGAACGCCCGAGGCACGCTCGCGACCCGCACGCCGTGGTCGAGCCGCGTGTCGTCGACGAAGAGGGTCGAGGATCTGGTGACTTGGACGTTGGAGATCGAGGGGGAGCGGTGCTCGATCGGAACGACCAGTTGAGGTCGCAACGGTGGCTGGTCGACGACGCCGTGGAGCAGTAAGGCGGTCTGGGCGGTGATGGCCGCATGGGCGCCGACCGCGAGGGCTGCGGCGCGTGCCTGACACCACGGATCGACCGGGACGCCGGGCGGGATCGCGACCCCGCGGAACGGACGACGCCACCCCTCACCAGCGAGGCGGCCCTGGATCGAGCTGCGAGGGATGCCGTGCGCGACGATCTGGCGGACCGCGACCGGCCCGCCCTGCGCCTCAGCGAGGTCGAAGATCGGTCTCCACCGGCGTTCGGCCACCATGTCGGCACGATGCCAGGTGCCGGCGGTGCCGCCTGGCCGGGTCCTGACACCCTGTGGACGGTGGCGGGCTCACCGGTCGCTTCGCCGAGCTCGGTCGTCGGTTCACCAGGCCTGGTCGTCGGGTCGCCGGACCCGGTCGGGGGTGGTCGTCGCTCGTCGTCGGCGGGTTGTTCGCACACCTTGTCCGAGTCATCCGGCTAAACCGTTCAAACAACCGGGTGTGGGGTTGCCGACGGTGGCGCGGCGGGGAGGGTCGCCCCGGTCGGTGGGTTGTTCGCACACCTTGTTCGAGTCATCCGGCTAAACCGTTCAAACAACCGGGGAGGCGACCGGGAGCTGGGCCGGCCTCGGGTACGTGTCCGCGGGGGCGCTCCAGTAGCCTCCGTCCGGCCGTCCGCGGCGCCAGTCCACCCGCCACCGGCAACGGTCCTAGTGCCCGCGGCGCCGGTCCTACTGCCCGCGGCGCCGGTCCATCCGCCACCGGCGCCGGTCCTACTGCCCTCGGCGCCGGTCCTACTGCCCTCAGCGCCGCTCCATCCGCCGCCGGCGCGGGTCCACCGCACCGCCCCCCGCGCCGACCATGACCCACAGGAGGCCGCCGTGCCCGTCGACGTCGACGCGCTGCTCGCCGGTCTCGAAGGCGGCGAACGCCGAGCGCTCGCCCGCCTGCTGACGGTCATCGAGGACGGCCGCCCCGACCAGCTCCGCCAGGTCGTCAAACACCTCTACCCGCGGACCGGCAACGCGCGGGTGCTGGGGATCACCGGTTCGCCCGGCGTGGGCAAGTCCACGCTCACCGACGCCGTCGCCACCCGGCTGCGTGCGGCGGACCGGACCGTCGCGGTCCTGGCGGTCGACCCATCGTCGCCGTTCTCCGGGGGTGCGCTGCTCGGCGACCGTGTGCGGATGCAGGGCCACCACGCCGATCACGGCGTGTTCATCCGGTCGATGGCGTCCCGCGGCCACCTCGGTGGCCTGGCGTTCGCGACGCCGCAGGCCGTGATGGTGCTGGACGCCGCCGGGTTCGACGACGTGATCGTGGAGACGGTCGGCGTCGGCCAGTCGGAGGTCGAGGTCGCCGCCAACGCCGACACCACGATCGTGGCCATCGCACCCGGCATGGGCGACAGCGTGCAAGCCGCGAAGGCCGGGATCCTCGAGGTCGCCGACATCTTCGCCATCAACAAGGCGGACCACGGCGGCGCCGGCAAGCTCGAGTCGGAGCTGCGCGGCATGCTCGAACTCGGCCACGCCACCGCCGGCGAAGACGACGAGGTGGCTGCGTGGTGGCCGCCGATCGTCCGCACCGTGGCGGTGCGCGGCGAGGGCATGGACGACCTCACGGACGCGCTCGCGTCCCACGCGGACCACCTCGACGCCGACGCCGGACGGGAGCGGCAGCGGCGGGTGCGGGCCCGCGCGGTGCACGCGATCCGCGAGATCGCGCTGGAACAGGTGCGGCTGCGGTTCGTGCGGTTCGAACGCGGGCACGATCCGGTGCTGGACGAGCTCGCCGACCAGGTCGTCGAGCGCAGCCTTGACCCCTACGCGGCAGCTGACCGGCTGCTCGACGCGCTGGAGGGCGGCGAAGCCTGACGCGTGAGGAGACGCCAGGGCCCCATGGGCTGGGTCGGGGCCTGATGCGGTGGGGGACGAAGCCTGGTGCGTCCGGTGATGCCGCGGCCGACCGCGTTCGGTGATGCCAGGGTCGACCGCGTCCGGTGATGCCGGGGTCGACCGCGTTCGGTGATGCCGGGGCCTGATGCCCTGGGGCGTCAGCGGTGTAGCGGACCGGCCGCGACGCACAGCCAATCCGGCTCGCCGCGGGGGACCGGGATCT
>SKNP01000106.1 GCA_007120485.1 Nitriliruptoraceae bacterium | reverse complement strand
CGCGGGGGCGGAGGTCGCCGCCGGGTGGCGCGGCAGGGACGGGGGTCGCGGCAGGGGCGCGGGTCGTGGCAGGGGCGCGGGTCGCGGCAGGGGTGAGGCTCAGGCCGAGCGGTGGAAGCCGTCGAGGATGCCCTGGGCCGAGGCGAACACCTCGTCGGGAGACCCGGTCGCCTCCACGTCACGCAGCAGACCACGTTCCCAGTAGAAGTGCTCGAGCGGCTCGGTCTGCGCGGCGTACACCTCGAGCCGGTTGAGGACCACGTCCTCGCGGTCGTCGTCACGTTGGGCGAGTTCGCCGTCGCAGTCGTCACACCGGCCGTCGACCGAGGGCGGGTCGTAGGTCAGGTGGAAGATCCGTCCGCACTGCTCGCAGGTGCGGCGACCCGTCAGGCGCTCGACCACCTCGGCCTTGGCGACCGCCAGGCGCAACGCCACGGTCAACGGGGTCTCGCGGTCGACCAGCAGTTGCTCGAGCGCGTCCGCCTGCGGCACGGTCCGGGGGAACCCGTCGAAGAGGAACCCGGTGCGGGCATCCGGCTCGTTGAGCCGGTCACCGACCATGCCGATGATGACCTCGTCGGGGACCAGTTCACCGGCGTCCATGTAGCGCTTGGCCTGCGTGCCGAGGTCGGTGCCCTCGCGGACGTTGGCCCGCAGGATGTCGCCGGTGGAGATATGCGGGATCCCGTAGGCGTCCGTGATCCGGGCGGCCTGGGTCCCCTTCCCCGCACCTGGGGGGCCGAGCAGGATGATGCGCACCTGGGGTCCTTCCTCTCTCGTCCCGGTCCGGGAGCACGTCCCCCGGACCACCGACGCGCTCCTCCCAGCGAGTCAGCACAACCCGCTCGCGTGCTCAGCGGATGAAGCCCTCGTAGTTGCGCTGCATCAACTGGCTGTTGATCTGCTGCATCGTGTTGAGCCCGACACCGACCATGATCAGCAGCGACACGCCCCCGAGCGGGAACGCGGAGATCCCGAGGACCGCCAGCAGGATGAACGGCAGTGCGGCCACGGTGGCGAGGTAGAGCGACCCGGGCAGGGTGATCCGCGTCAGCACCTTGTCGAGGTACTCCGCGGTCTGTCGGCCCGGACGGATGCCCGGGATGAAGCCGCCGTAGCGCTTCATGTTGTCCGCGACCTCGACCGGGTTGAACGTGATCGCGCTGTAGAAGTAGGCGAAGAACACCGTCAGCGCGACGAACACGATGATGTAGAACGGGCTGTCCGCCTGGGTGAGGTTCTCCTCGGTCCACTGGGCGAAGGCCGGGCTGCCCGAGACCTGGGCCGCGAGCCCCGGCAGGAACATCAGCGCGGAGGCGAAGATGACCGGGATCACGCCCGACTGGTTCACCTTCAGCGGGATGTAGGTCGACTGGCCGCCGTAGCTGCGTCGGCCGACCTGCCGGCGGGCGTACTGCACCGGGATGCGGCGCTGCCCGAGCTCCATGAACACCACGGCGACGGTGAGGAACAGCCCGGCGATGAGCACGCCGACCACCGCGCCCATGCCGTTCTCGGTCTCCACGATCATGAACTGCGACGGGAACTGGCTGATGATCGACACGTAGATCAGCAGCGACATGCCGTTGCCGACCCCGCGGGCGGTGATCAGCTCACCGAGCCACATGATCACCGTGGTCCCGGTGGTCAGGGTCAGCACCGCCAGGATGATGGTCCCGGTGCCGGCGCCCGGCATCGCATCGAACCCGAAGGCCGCCTCGTTCTGCGCGATGGTCACCAGACCGGTCGACTGCAGCAGCGCCAGGCCGACCGTGGCGTAGCGGGTGTACTGCGTGATCTTCTTGCGCCCCTGCTCGCCTTCCTTCTTGAGCTCCTCGAGCTTGGGGATGACCACGGCCAACAGCTGCATGATGATGCTGGCGGTGATGTAGGGCATGATCCCGAGGGCGAAGATCGCCATCTGCTGCAGGGCGCCGCCGGAGAAGAGGTTGACGATGCCGACCAGCGCGGCGGCTTCGCCGGCGCCGACGGCTTCGCCCAGGATGTCCACGTCGACACCGGGCACGGGGATCCAGCCGCCGAGGCGGTAGATGGCGATGATCCCGAGCGTGAAGAGCAGCTTCTTCCGCAGATCGGGGATCTTGAACGCGCTGACGAACGCTCGGAGCATGGGGTCCTCGGGACGTTCAGGGTTGGGCACCAACGGCGCCCGCTTCGCGGCGGTCGGCAGGGGACGCCCGCGGCCGCGAGCCTGGCGGTGGAGGCTACCCGCTCACGCGGGCGGAGCTCCATCCGTGCGCGGCACGGCCGGCGCGGGCTGGGGCCACGCGCCACCCGGGGTGGCGTCGCGACCTCGGACGTTGGTCAGGAGACGGAACCGCCGGCGGCGGTGATCTTCTCACGGGCGGTCGCGGTGACCTTGTCGACGTCCACGGTGAGCGCCTTGGACAGGTCGCCGTGGCCGAGCACCTTGACGGGGCCCTTCTTCTTGACCAGGCCGCGCTCGCGCAGAACGTCGACGGTCACCTCGTCCCCGGCCTCGAAGGCGTCCTCGAGCCGGCTGACGTTGATGACCGAGTACACGACCTTGTTGGGGTTGTTGAACCCGGGCCGCTTCGGCTGACGCCGCACGAGCGGCAGCTGGCCGCCCTCGAAGTTCTCCGGGACGGTCCCTCGGGCACCGGTGCCCTTGGTCCCGCGACCAGCGGTCTTGCCGCCACGGCCACGGTCACCGCGCGCGACCCGCTTCTTGTCGGTCTTCGCGCCGGGCGCGGGCTTCAGGTTGTGGAGCTTCAAGCTCATGGTTTCGTTCCTCTCACGCGTCCGCGTCGGCGGCCGCGTCCACGACCTCGTACTCGACGAGGTGGGGGACCTTGCGCAGCATGCCACGGATCTCCGGGCGGTCG
>SKNP01000420.1 GCA_007120485.1 Nitriliruptoraceae bacterium | reverse complement strand
GCGATCGAGGCCGGACGGCTGCCGGGCTAGGGCGTGGAGGCCACGAGCTAGGGGCTCGTGCCGTAGGGGTAGACCGCAGGCTCCGGCTGGCCTGGATCGAGGCGATCGAGGCAGAGCCCGAGCCACCCGACGGGAAGCTCGCTCGCACCGAGGAGATCGCAGTCGGCGGCGAACATCAGCGGCGGGTCGGTGTCGGGGGTCGCGAAGACCGGTCGGTCCTGCCCGCCTGGGACGGTGATGGCGACCACGGGCTCTCCGTCGTCCAGGAGGAACCGCTCGCGGAGCTGCGGCGGGACCTCCTGGGCGTCGATGGGTTCAGCGCCGTCCGGCGCTGGTGCTGCACCGATGCCGGGTGCGAGGACCTGCGGGGGGTCGGTGTCGGGTCGGTGGTCGGTGCAGAACCCCTCGTCCCATGGCTGGCCGTAGGCACGCTGGTCCTCATCGCTGAGCACGGCGCCGCCGTCGTTGCCGCGGGCGTTCACCGAACCGTCCTCACCTCGTTGGACCCGTGCACCGGGGATCACCCGGCCAGCGTCGACGGACACGACGTCGTCGCGAACCTCCGTGACGAATCGATCGAGGTCGCGATGTGCGGGGCCCAGCCGTGCCCGCCCGTCTGGGTCGAACACCTCGCCATGGAACGGTGAGGCGAACACCTGCTCGGCGGGACACCACCACAGCCCCTCGTTCGGGAGATGCTGGGCGGCAGCGAGGAACACCTCGACGTCGTCACCGTCACGCACGAAGAACACCCGGCGGTCCTCGATCGTGCCGGGGGAGACACCGGCTGCGACCCCGTCGAGCGGGAACTCCAACGTCGAACCGCGGACCTGCGGCCACCCCGACTCGGCGGGCTCTGGCTCGACGGGTCCGGGCTCGCCGGGCTCCACCTCCGCCGGTCCGCCGACGATCTCCAAGCCCGACCGCCCAGGGGTATCGACCACGGCTGGGACCACCATGAACGCGATCGCCACGCTGGCGGCGACACCCAACGCTTGGCCTGCGATCCGCCGCTGGCGACGGGCGCGTGCTCGGCGTTCGATCGACGCGAGCTCGGTCGGGGCCGCAGCAGGAAGCGCCGCAGCGGCATGCGCCAGTTGCTCATCGATGAGGTCGCTATCCATCCGTGCGCTCCTGTTCGAGCTCTCGAAGCTCCGCGAGGCCGCGGTGGATGTAGCTCTTGGCCGTTCCCACGGGCACCTCGAGGATCGCGCCGATCTCGGTCGGGCTGAACTGCAGGAAGTGGCGGAGCACGACGGCCGCCCGGTGGTCGCGACGCAGCTGGGCGAGCTGTGCGGCCAGATCGACATCCGGCAGCGGGTCGCACTCCGGTCGGTCGATCTCGTGGTCGCGTCGCAGCGGCCGGATGGCGAGGTAGCGGCGGCGGGAGGTCGCCCAGTTGAACCCGACCCGGTAGACCCACGCCGCCGGGTACTGGGAGGTGCCGATCTTGGACCAACGTTCCAGCGCACGCGTCATCGCCTCGTCCACCGCTTCGGCGGCCAGCTGATGGTCCGTCAACGACAGCGCGAGGGCGCGGTAGATCCGGTCACGCTCGCGCGACCAGAACGCCTCGAACCCATCCGCTGCCACCGCTGCTCCCCTCCCCCCCTCCACACGCATGGCGAATGCCCAGGGTTGCAGAGGAGCCCCAACCCCCTGCGGACCCTGCTGCCTGGATCGGATCGCCGGTCGCCGCGGTCGACCACCGTGGCCGATCCGGACCCAGGCCGACGGCTGACCGGCCGCCGGGACATCATCTGGTCGCGGTCAGCTCGCCGGTGGGGCCGTCGAGAGCGGGGTCCGTCGACGCGTGGGGTCGAGCCGCCCCGTCAGGGCGTGCCGTCCGGCGGGTCGTCGCTGACCGGGCCGTTCGCGGCGGCCTTCGCGGCGAGGCGGGCGCGGCGGCGCAGGATGCGCCGTTCGACCGCGGAGCTGGTCAGGCCGAACATGTAGACCACCGCGAACGCCGCCAGCGCCAACGCCGTCGCGAGGAACACCTCGGAGCCCTCGGGCACGCCGAGTTCGGTGTTGCCGAACCCGGCGTCGGTCGGCCACGGCCACAGGACACGCACGCTGCCGACCATCAGGCCGATCAACGTGGCGAGCACCACGTCGTGGGCTCGAGCCAGCAGCCAGTTGAGCAGCGTGGAGAACGAGGCCAGGCCGAGCAGGAGCCCCGTTGCGAGCACCAGGATGCCCACCGGGTCGCGGTCGGCGAGGGTGGCGATCACCGCCGGGTACAGACCCAGGATCACCAGCAGGAACGAGCCCGACACCCCGGGCAGGATCCAGGCGCACACCGCCACGGCCGCCCCGAGCAGCAACAGCCATCCCGACGGGTCCTCGATCGTGCCGGGGGTGGCCCCGAGCCCCACGAAGGTGGCGGCGGCGGCCGCGACCCCGACCAGCACGTACCAGGGGGTCGGGGTGCGAAGCTGGCGTCCGGCGACGACGGCCGCGCCGAGTACCAGGCCGAGGAAGATCGCCTGCATCTCCACGACCCGTTCGTCGAGGAGCTCGCTGAGCGGCTCCGCCAGGGAGAACACGGCGAGCGCCATGCCGATCAGCAACGCGATGATGAACGGCCACTCGATCGCGACGAAGGCACGCCAGGCGTCCTTCGGCCGGGCGCGGATCAGCAGCGACAGGGTGCGCGCGCCCTGGCGGATCGTGGCCACCAACCGCTCGTAGATACCGACGACCAACGCCACGGTCCCGCCGGAGAAGCCGGGCACGACCTCCGCGGCCCCCATGACGCCGCCGGCGATCGCCGTGCCACCGAGCGCCCACGGACTGCGCATCGGCGCTCGCGCCTCGAGCGGCTTGTCCGGGAGCAGCTCCTCGAGCGGGGCGGTGCCGTCCTCGTAGGCATCCGGGTCATCGGC
>SKNP01000465.1 GCA_007120485.1 Nitriliruptoraceae bacterium | reverse complement strand
CGGGACCGATCGACCGAGCGGTCCGACCAGGTAGGACCCGGTCCCGGCAGGAGAGGACTTGACGATGAAGCGATCCACGCCCTGGCTCGCCGTGATCCCGGCCGCCGCCTTGGTGCTCGCTGCCTGTGGCGGCGCTGAGGAGCCAGCCGACGACCCCGAACCCGCCGACGACACCACCGAGGAAGAGGTCGACGACGAGCCCGACGAGCCGGACGAGGAGGTCGAGGACGAGGACGCCGCCGAGGACGAGGAGGCCGAAGAGGTCGTCCGCGCCGACGCCGACCTGGTGATCTGGGCCGACGACACCCGTACCCCGGTCCTCGAGCCGTTCGCTGACGACTTCGGCTCAGAGAACGAGGTCGAGGTCGCCATCCAGGAGGTCGCCTTCGACGACATCCGGGAGCGGCTGATCACCGCCGGTCCGGCCGGTGAGGGCCCCGACATCATCATCGGCGCGCACGACTGGCTCGGTGAGCTGGTCGAGAACGGTGTGCTCGCCAACGTCGATCTCACCGGGGTCGAGGACGACCTCGAGGAGGTCACGGTGCAGGCCTTCACCTACGAGGGCCAGACCTACGGTCTGCCGTACGCGACCGAGAACGTCGGGCTGTTCCGCAACACCGACCTCGTGCCCGACGCACCACAGACCTGGGAGGAGCTCGAGGACATCGCCCTGGGTCTCCAGGACGATGGTGAGGTCGAGCAGGGCCTGGTCTTCCCGACCGAGCCGGCCGACCCGTACCACAACTACCCGGTCGTCACCGCGCTCGGCGGCTACGTCTTCGGGCAGGCCGACGACGGCACCTACGACGCCAGCGACGTCGGGATCGACTCCGAGGGCGGTCTGGCGGCCGCGCAGCAGTTCCGCGACATGGTCGACAGCGGCCTGGTCTCGCCCGACATCTCCTACGAGCTGATGATCGACCTGTTCAGCGGCGACGACGCCGCCTTCGCGATCACCGGGCCGTGGGGCATGCCCGACTTCGAGGACGTGCCGTTCGAGGTCAGCCCGATCCCATCGATCGACGGCGGCACCCCCGCACCGTTCGTCGGGGTCCAGGGCTTCATGATCAGCGCGTTCGCGGAGAACGAGCTGCTGGCCCAGACCTTCCTGACCGACTTCATGGCCACCGAGGACGCCCAGGTGGCGCTCTTCGAGGCCGGCAACCGCCCGCCAGCGCTGACCAGCGCGTTCGACGCCGTCGCCGACGACCCGAACATCGAGGCCTTCGGTGAGGCCGGCGCCGACGGGGTCCCGATGCCGGCGATCCCCGAGATGGGCTCGGTCTGGGACGCCTGGACCAACGCTTACGAGCTGATCTACGAGGACGAGCAGGCGCCTGACGAGGCCTTCCAGGACGCCGCGGACCAGATCCGCGAGCAGATCGGCTAGCGCTCCTCGCACGATGCCCGGCCGGTCGCGGTCGACGACCGCGACCGGCCGGGCCTGCACGGTTCCCCAGCCTCGACGATGATCCTCCCCGACCTAGACCCGCCACCGTCCGCCCGCCGACGCGGGGAGGGGACGCACCGATGACCGTGGACCAGGCGCCGACGCCACCCACCGAACGTCGGTCCACGCGGCGGTCGATGGACCGGGCCCTGCGCGACGGGCGCCATCCGCTCAACCGGTTCGCCGACTCGCTCTCCGGCCTGCTCATCAAGCTGGCGCTGCTCGGCGCGGTCAACGGGTTGGGCATCGCGATGGTGCTGCGCCTGGTGGCGCTGGACGGCCCGTGGTGGGCGATCGCCAGCACGGTCGCGACCACGCTGCTGCTGGACTGGATCTACCTGGGCAAGACCAAGCTGCCCTTGAAGTACCTCATCCCGGGCACGCTCTTCCTGGTCGTCTTCCAGCTGTTCCCGTTCGTCTACACCTTCTTCATCGCCTTCACCAACTACGGCCTGGGTCAGATCCTCGACCAGGACCAGGCCATCGAACGGATCGAACGGGGTTCCATCCAGGCGCTGCCGGACGCCCCCCGGTTCGACGCGGTGCCGTTCGCTGACGGCGACGACCTGGCGCTGAAGCTCACCGATCCCGACGGCGAGGTGTTCCTCGGCACCCCGGACGGGATCACACCGGTCGAGGACCTCGACACCGTCACCGACGACGACCGGTTGGTCGAGATCGACGGCTACGAGCGGCTGAGCCTCGGCGCGGCCCAGGACCGCATCGACGCGTTCACCGAGCTGCGCATCCCCGTCGACGAGGGCGAGATCGAGCTCACCTCGCTGTCGGTGGCGACCGAACGCGCCCAGACCCGCTTCTACGACCCCGACACCGGCACGCTCACCGACGAGACGACCGGCACCACCTACGTCCCCTCGGAGCGGGGACGGTTCGTCTCCGAAGATGGGACGGAGACCCTGTCTCCCGGCTGGCGGGTGGTCGTGGGCGGGGAGAACTTCGTCCGGGCGTTCACCAACGAGGCCATCCGTGGGCCGTTCCTCCGGGTGCTGGTGTGGACCTACGTCTTCGCGGCGGCGTCCACGTTCGGCACGTTCGCGCTGGGGATCCTGCTCGCGCTGACGATGAACGATGCCCGGATCAAGGGCCGCAAGCTCTACCGCCTGGCGATGATCATCCCCTACGCGCTGCCGACGTTCATGACCGCGCTGATCTGGCGCGGGATGATGAACCGCCGCTTCGGCGTGATCAACGACGTCCTCGGGGTGCAGATCCCGTGGCTGAACGACCCGACGTGGGCCCAGATCTCGGTCGTGTTGGTCAACCTGTGGTTCGGGTTCCCCTACATGTTCCTGATCTGCACCGCGGCCCTGCAGTCGATCCCCGAGGACCTCTACGAGGCGGCGTCGGTCGACGGCGCCTCCGGCCCGTCCCGCTTCCGTCGCATCACGCTGCCGCTGCTGTTGGTGGCGACCGCGCCGGTGCTGGTGGCGACCTTCGCCTTCAACTTCAACAACTTCAACGTCGTCTACCTGCTGACGGGCGGCAACCCGCCCATCGCCGGCGCGGCCACCCCGGCCGGCCACACCGACCTGCTGATCACCTACACCTACCGGATCGCGTTCGAGTCGGGTGGCGGGCAGGACTTCGGGCTCGGCGCGACGATCGCGATCCTCACCTTCGTCCTCGTGGCGGTGATGTCGGCGATCAGCTTCCGCTTCATCCGGCCGCTCGAGGAGATCAACGAATGAGCGCCTCGACCCCCGGCACCCGTCCGACCGCCGCCGCGACCGACGACCCCGTCGTCTGGACCGCACCGCCGCGGCCCCCGCTGGCCCGACGTGCGACGCGGTGGTTCCGCGACCTCGGCTGGCGGTACCTCGTCATCGCCGCGGCGCTGGTGTTCGCGCTGTTCCCGGCGGTGTGGGTGCTCTCCGCGGCGTTCAGCCCGTCGGGATCGATCGCCGCGCAGACCCTGATCCCGGATCCCATCAGCACGATCAACTTCGAGCAGCTGTTCGCCACCAACTTCTGGCGCTGGTTCCGCAACTCGATGATCGTCGCTGGCGTCACCAGCATCGGGTCGGTGTTCCTGTGCGCGTTGGCGGCGTACGCCTACAGCCGCCTGCGTTTCCAGGGCCGCCGGATGAGCCTGCTCGCGCTGCTGCTGCTCCAGATGCTGCCGCAGTTCCTGGCGATCATCGCGCTGTTCCTGCTGATGATCGGCATCGGTCGCTACTTCCCCGAGCTGGGGCTCAACACCCTCGCCGGGTTGATCGTGATCTACCTCGGTGGCGCGTTGGGCCTCAACACCTGGCTGATGAAGGGCTTCTTCGACACCCTGCCGCGCGACCTCGACGAGGCGGCCCACATCGATGGGGCCAGCCACGCGCAGGTCTTCTTCACCCTGATCCTGCCGTTGGCCGCACCGATCCTGGCCGTGGTCACCCTGCTGTCGTTCATCGTGGCGATCAACGACTTCATCGTGCAGAGCGTGCTGCTCACCGACGACTCGCAGTACACGCTCGCGGTCGGGCTCTACCGGTTCATCGACGAGGACTACGGCGCGCGGTGGGGCCCGTTCGCCGCGGGTGCGTTGCTGGCCGGTCTGCCCATCACCGTGCTGTTCCTCTACCTCCAGCGGTGGCTGACCTCCGGGCTGGTCGCCGGCGCGGTCAAGGGCTGATCGATGGCGCTCACCGACCTGCCACTGGACCACCGGCCCCACCACGACGGCTCCCCGGCCCACGTCGAGGTGGCGGCTGGCCAGCCGTTGCCGGCACCGGCGCTCGGCGATCAGGTCGCGGTCCGTCTGGAGGTGCCGCACGCGGCCGGCATCGACCGCGTCCACGTCCGGACGGTGTGCGACGGCGAACCCGAGGTCCATGCCGCCCGCCACCTCGTCACCGACGGCGGCGCGGACCTCTACGAGGCGACGGTCACGGTCGCCAACCCGGTCACGCGGTACCGCTGGCTGGTCGACGGTCCCGACGGGACGGGATGGGTGACCCAGCTCGGGCTCGTGGAGCACGACGTGGCCGACACCCACGACTTCCGGCTGGTGGCGTCCCCGCCTCCGCCGTCCTGGGTCGCCGACGCGGTGCTCTACCAGGTGTTCCCCGACCGCTTCGCTCGTGCGGGTGCCAGCGACGACTGGCCGGTCTGGAGCCAACCGGCCGGTTGGGACGAGGCCGTGGAGGCCACCTACCCGGCATCGATGCGCCAGCTCTACGGAGGTGACCTGCCCGGCATCGTCGACCGGGTCGACCACCTGGTCGAGCTCGGGGTCACCGGCATCTACCTCAACCCGATCTTCCCGGCGCCGGAGAACCACCGCTACTGCGCTGCCAGCTTCGCCGAGGTGGACCCGTTCCTCGGTGGTGACACGGCGCTCGCCGCGCTGACGGCCGCGCTGCACGACCGTGGCCTGACGGTCATCGGCGATCTGACCCTCAACCACTCCGGTGACACCCACCCGTGGTTCCAGCGAGCGATCGCCGACCCCGAGAGCGTCGAAGCCGGCTTCTACCACTGGATCGAGTACCCGCACCGCTACCACAGCTGGGCCGGCGTTCCGACCCTGCCCAAGTTCGATCACCGCGACCCGCAGCTACGCCAACGGCTCTACGAGGGTCCGGGATCCGTGGCTGCCCGCTACCTGGCGGCCCCGTTCCACCTCGACGGCTGGCGGATCGACGCCGCCAACATGGCGGGACGTTGTGGCGACGTCGACGTCTCCCAGCAGGTCCAGGAGACGCTGCTGACCACGGCGCGCGACACCCGCGACGACGCCTACCTGCTCGCCGAGCACTGCCACGACGCGACCGAGGATCTCCAGGGCCTGGGCTGGCACGGGACGATGGACTACACCGGGTTCACCCGCCCGGCGTGGTCCTGGCTGCGTGCCGACGACGTCGAGGTGGATCTGCTGGGACTGCCGGTCCCGGTGCCGCAGCGGCGAGGTGCGGACGTGGTCCGCACGATCACCGAGGTCCGCGGCCAGCTCCCGTGGCGCAGCCAGGTGGCGTCGCTCACCCCGCTCGGTTCCCACGACACCTCCCGCTGGGCCCACGTCACCGGCGACCGCGACCGACGCCACGTCGGCATCGCCTGGCAGCTGACGTTCCCCGGGGTGCCATCCGTGCAGTGGGGCGACGAGCTCGGTCTGGCCGCCGCCGACGCGGAAGCCGGTCGCATCCCGATGCCGTGGGATCAGCCGGATCGCTGGGACCACGACACGTTGGCCTGGACCCGCCGGCTGATCGCCCTGCGCCGGGGGCACGTCGCCCTGCGCCACGGTGGGCTGCGGTGGCTCCACATCGACGATGACCACCTGCTCTTCCTGCGTCCCCACCCCGACGAGCGGGTGCTCGTGCAGCTCACCCGAGCGGGCGCGCCGGCCGTGCAGCTCGACGCCCGGGCGCTGCGGCTGACCGCCGGCGAGCCGCTGCTCGACCACGGGGCCATCGGCGACGCCGAGGCCCGACACCTCACCGTGCCAGCCGCCGACGCCCCGACCGCACGCGTCTGGCGGTTCCCGGGCCCAGCGCGCTGAGCGTCCGCTTCCCGCCGTCCATCCCGCTCGCTCCCGTCCCCGCACCGTTCCCCCGCTGAGGCCTGCTGTGACCACCTCGACATCCTCCTTCCCGTCCGACCCGTCCATCGACGCGCGGCGTGCCCCCTGGCCGGGTGCGGTGCTCGGTGACGGGGAGCTGCTCGCGACCATCTCCGCCCGGGGCGAGGTCGAGCAGCTGTGGTGGCCGCACATCGACCGTGACCCGACCCTGGGCGAGCTGCGACTCGTGGCGGTCGGCGATGCCGGTGCGAGGTGGTTGGACGATCCGTCGCTGACGCACACCCAGCGGTACGTCGGGGACGCCTCGGTGCTCGCGACGGAGCTGACCGGTGCCGGGCTCGGCGAGGTCCGGATCACCGACCTGGTCGCCACCGACCGACCCGTGGTCGTCCGGAACGTGACCGGGCTGGGTGCCGGCGACCGGCTGGGCGTGTTCGTCCAGCCCCAGCTCGGCGGGATCGCCCGCGCCGGCGGGGCCTACCTCGATCCGGCGACGGGCGTGCTGGTCTGCCACCGTCGCGATCGGGTGCTCGCGATCGGGTTGGACGTCCCCGCGACCGGGCAGGTCGGGGAGCGGCAGCGCGGCCAGCGGACCGAGGCGGCGCTGGCCGACGGTGAGCTGCTCGGTGGCGGCATCGTCCACGGGCACGTCGACGGGGCGTTGCTCGCCGACGACCCGGTCGACGTCGCGACGGTCGTGATCGCCGTCGCTTCGACCCACGAGGAGGCCATCGCCCACGTCGTGGCGGTCCGGGATGCCGGTTGGGGCACCGCGCGCGCCGCCCGGGAGGCCGCCGACGCGACGTTGCTCGCCGAGGTCGTCCCGCCGTTGACCGACGGACCGGCCGCCACGCTCGACCGACGGTCCCAGCTGGTGTTCTCCACGATCGCCGACCGGGCCACCGGCGGCGTCCTGGCGGCCCCGGAAGCGGATCCCGACTTCGAGCGGTGCGGCGGGTACGGCTTCGTGTGGGCCCGCGACCTGGCGTTCATCCTGCTGGCCCACCTCGCGGCCGGCCGTGACGACCTGGCGGTGCCCGCCCTGCGGTGGCTGGTCCGCGCCCAGGGTCACGACGGGTTGTGGTTGCAGCGCAACTGGACCGACGGCTCGCTCGCGCCGTCCTGGGGGACGCAGTTGGACGAGACCGGCGCGGTGCTCGTCGCCTACGAGCAGGCCTGGCAGCGGTTGGGCGACGTCGAGTTGGACGCGACCCTGTGGCCGTCGGCCGCCCGCGCTGCGGACGCGCTGCTGACCACCTTGGATCCGGAGACGGCGCTGCCCGCCCCGTCGATGGACCTGTGGGAGGAGCGGGTCGGCGTCCACAGCTACACGGCGGCCACGGCGGTCGCCGGGCTCCGGGCCGCCGCGGCGATGGCCGACCGGCACGAGCCAACCCGTGCCGCCGCCTGGCGGGACGCGGCCGAGCGCGTCCGCGGAGGCATCGAACGCCACCTCTGGTCCGAGGAGCACGGCCGTTTCCTGCGCTCACGGGACGTGGCACGTGGTGACGCCGACGGGGCGCCGACCCCGGCCAGCTACCAGCGGCTGGATCACCCCGCGGCCCCGGTCGCCTCGGTCGACCCCGTCGATGCGACGGTCGACGCCTGCCTGCTCGGGCTGGCCTACCCGTTCGGCGTGTTCCCTGCCGACGACCCGAGGATGGCCGCGACGATCGACGCCGTCGAGCAGCGGTTGACGACCACCGACGGCGGACTCCTGCGCTACGTCGGTGACGACTACCTCGGCGGGAACCCGTGGGTGCTCGCCCGGCTGTGGCTGGGGCTCGCTCGGCGCGCGCCCGCCGCCGCGGTGGTCGCCGACGGTGTGGAGTACGCGGTGGCCTCACGCACGCCGACGGACCTGCTGCCCGAGCAGGTCGACGCGTCGACGGGGGCGCCGGCCTGGATCGTGCCGTTGACCTGGAGCCACGCGATGCTGACGCTGGCCGTGCGGCCCGACCTCCCCGGGTTGCCGACGGTCGCGGCCACGGCGACCTCCGCTGCCGGCGCCGATGGTGCTGCGGCGAGTTCGAGTTGACGGCGAGGCGCCCGGCACGGGGCCCGGTACGACCCCGGCACGGCCCCGGCACGGCCCGGGTAGGGGCCCCGGTACGGTCGGTCGTGGTGACCTGACCGACCGCGCTGGAGGTACCCGGATGGCCGGACCGTCGACGGTGCTCATCGGACAGTTCACCGATGAGCACGCCGAGGAACTGACCGCCTCGCTCGAGGACGCGGGCATCGTCCACTGGGTCAAGCGCAGCGGCGGGCTCGCGCGCGTGCTCTTCGCCGGCGACTGGGGGACCCGGGTCTTCGTGGACGAGGAGCGTGCGGAGGAAGCCGCCGTGCTCGCGCAGCGCATCGTCGGCGGGGAGGGCTGAACCCGTCCGGGTTCGGCTTCAGCGGTGGGTCGCGAGGGGTCGGGTGTTCCGGCCTCAGCCGGCGTGGCTGCTCCGCGGTGGGGATCCGTCGAGCGTTGCCTCACGGACCGCCTCCGTTCGGCTCTGAACACCGAGTCGTTCGTAGGCGTTCTCGAGGTGCTTGCGGACGGTTCCGGTCGAGATCCCGAGCGCTCGGGCGATCTGCTTGTTGGCCATCCCGAGCTGGACGAGGCGCAGCACCTCTCGTTGCCGGTTCGTGAGCACGACATCCGAGCGTGGTGGTGTCAGGGTCCTGGCCAGCAGTGGTCCAACGTGTGGCCGGAGAAGCGTCATCAGGAACCGCTCACGCTCGTCGAAGTGCGCCCTGCCCTGGCGTCCGAACAGCAGGCGCCGCGACCTGCCAGGTTCATCGGGGAAGCTGACCAGCAGCTCGTCGCTGACACCCCCCAACGTCTCGAACATCGGGTGTTGCGCCCACTCGCGGGCGGTGTAGAAGTCGCTGATCGACACCGTGACCGGAGCCGCGATCCGGTCGGGTAGCGAGCATGGCTCACAGCGCCAGTACCAGCGCCAGAACGGCTCGTCATCCTCGGCGTCGAGGAGCTCAGGGCTCGCGAGCACTCGTTCGCCGGAAGCGACCAGCTGGGCATGGTGCAGCCGGCGCCCTGGCGTGTCATGCCAGTTGAACGCCACCCAGTCGCACCCGACGAGTCCCTGCAGGCCATCCAGGACATCGAAGACCGTGGATGTCCCGGCCGGCTGTGTGGCGCAGACGTCGACGACGTGACGAACCGCTGCGGTCTCCCCCGCATCGAGCGACGTGGCCGGCACCGGATCCCCCTGTTCTCGACCGCCACCCTACGTCGAACGTCGTATTCCGTCACGCGAGGTGGCCGCGAAGACTCGCAGGGCCAGGTCGTCGTCGTTCACCCGACGGGGTTGGCAGAACGCAGGCTCACCTGACAACGAGAGGATGATCCACCATGACCACGATCACAGGACCGCGTGCCCTGCGCCGCTCGCTGGTCGCCGCTGCCGGAGTGCTGGCGGTCATCGGCGCGCTGGTGCTGGCATCGACCGTCGGCGCGCAGGCCGAGGACCCGCCACCACCGATCGGCGTGGAGACGCTGTCCACGCCCGAACAGCACAACGAGTTCACCGACGACGTGGCGGTTCAGGTCCGTGACAAGCCCGATGGCCGGTCAACCGAGGTCGTCAACCTGCGCGACGCGTCCAACATGGCGGTGTTCGAGTTCACCATCCAGCCCGGTGCTGAGTTCCCGTGGCACACCCACCCGGGACCGGTGTTCGCCGCCGTCGCCGAGGGCGACCTGGTGTTCATCTACGGTGACGACTGCGCCGAGCGGCCCTACGCCCAGGGTGAGGCGTTCGTCGATCCCGGCTTGGCCCACACCGCCTACAACCCCGGTGACGAGCCCACCGTGGTGATCGCCACCGTGTTCGGTGTCGACGCGGACGCCGCGCCGTCGATGAACGTCGATCCCGAGGACGCTGAGGCCTTCAACGAGGCGTGTGGCACCGATGCGCCCGTGCCAGAGCCAGCGTCCCACCAGCACTGAGAGGCGGACCGGCCGGCGCGCTCGTGGACAACGCACCCCGCGAGCGCGCCGCCGAGCCCGCGGCCCTACCCGACACTGACCGCGCGAGCGGTGGCTCCGTTGGCGAGCACCCGCAGCTCCGCCCGGTCGCGGCCGCCGCGCTTGGCTTCGTACAGCGCCTCGTCTGCTTCCGGGAACAACCGACCGTGCGGGCCCCGGGCGACGGCCAGACCGAGCGAGATCCGCACCTCGACGGTTGGGTCGATCATCGTCCAGTCGTGCTCGCGGATGGCGGCGAGGAGGCGCTCCGCCAACTGCTCAGCCTCGGTCGGACCGCAGTCGGGGACGACCATGACGAACTCGTCGCCGCCGTACCGCCCGACCAGATCGTCATCCCGCGTCGTGGCGATCAACAGCCGTGACAGCTCCCGGAGGATCGAGTCGCCGGCCTCGTGGCCACGGGTGTCGTTGACGTCCTTGAACCGGTCGAGGTCGGCGTAGATCACCGTGGTCCACGCGTTCGCGTCGAGGGTCAGCAGTGCGGCCCGCTCGCGGTCGATGCGCCGACGGTTGGCCGCGCCGGTGAG
Source organism: Nitriliruptoraceae bacterium (assembly GCA_007120485.1). GTDB lineage: Bacteria > Actinomycetota > Nitriliruptoria > Nitriliruptorales > Nitriliruptoraceae > SKTG01. The sequence continues at coordinate 396 of SKNP01000465.1, read as the reverse complement.
CGGATCCTCGAGCGACACCCGTTCGATCCGATCGTGCTCGCGGCGGAGTCGACCGGTGCGGAGCCGCTCGTGGGCCGCCTCACGACGACGGAGGCGCAACTCCCAGACCTGCCGACTGGCAAGCTCCGCGTACCGGCCGACGTCCCGCAGGCCGGGATGGCCGGGCTCCTCCTGCAGCGCCACGCGCGCCTGGAGCCACGTCAGCATCGTGTGGATCGCCTCGCCCTCGATCGGGTCGACCGCAGCGAGCGAGCTCCGTGCCTCCTCGCGGGCCTCCGCGAGGAGGCCGTCCTGCGCGAGGCGGTAGGCGAGACCGAAGCGGACGAAGCCCGCCGGCTCCGCCGTAGCGTGCTCGACCAGCGTGGCGAACCGCTCGCGTGCGTCCCCGACGCTGAT
>SKNP01000173.1 GCA_007120485.1 Nitriliruptoraceae bacterium | reverse complement strand
GCGACACGATCACCGAGGCGGATGTCCGGCTGTTCACGACGCTGGTGCGCTTCGACGCGGTCTACCACAACCACTTCAAGTGCAACCGCTCGAAGCTCACCGAGATGCCGGTGCTGTGGGCGTACGCGCGCGATCTGTTCCAGACGCCCGGGTTCGGCGACACGATCGATTTCGACCACATCAAGCGCCACTACTACGAGGTGCACCGCGACATCAACCCGACGGGCATCGTGCCCAAGGGGCCGGACCTGACCAACTGGGCGAGCCCGCACTTCCGTGAGCAACTCGGTGGTGACCCGTTCGGGGACGGGACCGCCCCCGATGAGGTGCCGGCGGCTGAACAGGTCCCGCTCGCTCACAACCCCGCGTTGCCCGCGGTCCGAGCGGCCTGAGCCTCCCTACGGCGTTGCGGCCAGCTGCGGCGCCAGTGCGGGGGCGAGCTCGAGCTGGGGGAGCAGCGTGGCCTGGACGGCGTGGTAGAGGTCGGGTTTGCCCTGCCAGGTGCCACCGGCCGGGGTGAGATCAGACCCGAGCTCGTGGTGCCAACTGCCGTCGACGAGGTCGAGGTGGTAGCGCGCGGCATGGTCCCAGAACGTCCGGTACCAGGCCTCGTAGACGGGTACGGCGGTGCGCGCATGCAACGCGGCGGCGGCGGCGATGCCCTCGGCCACGACCCAGTGCAGACGGGCCGACACCACGGGCCGGTCCTCCCAGTCCAGCGTGTAGGGCAGACCCGGGTCGCCGTCGCAGGCCCACCCGACGCGCACGGACGCGTCGAACAGCGCCGTGGCGGCCTCGGTCAGCCATGTCGGCGGTGTCGGCAGCGACGCTTCCAGGTGCAGGAGCAGGCGCGACCACTCGAGCCAGTGGCCGACCGTGGTGCCGTACGGACGGAACGGGTCGTCCGGCGTGTCCGCGTTGTACCCGAGGTCCGGTTCCCAGCCCGGTCCGAAGTGCTCCACCAGCCGCCAGTGGTGTCGACGTGCCACGTCGTCGATCAGGTGCGTGGCGATCGCGAGCGCCCGGTCATGCCACGCGGCGTCCCCCGTGACGTCACCGGCCGCAAGGAGCGCCTCCACGGTGTGCATGCTGCTGTTGGCACCGCGGTAGGCCTCCTCGTCGGAGAAGTCGATCGCGAACGACTCGATCACACCCGTGCCGGCGTCGTCCCAGAACCGCTCGTCGAACACGGTGAGCGCGTCGTCGAGCAGGGGCCGTGCGCCGGGGCGGCCCGCCACCGTTGCGCTGGACGCGGCGAGGATCACGAACGCGTGGGTGTACGCATCCTTGCGCCCGGCCGGCTGTCCGTCGGGGGCCACCGCGGCGTACCAGCCACCGTGGGTGTCATCGCGCAGCAGCCCTTCGAGGGCTCGGAGCCCATGGTCGACCCAGGGGGTCATACCCGGCAGGCCGCGGAGGGAGCCGAGCGCGAACACGTGGGTCATCCGTGCGGTGATCCAGGTGTGGATCGGCTCCGAGGTGACCGCCGCACCGTCGGCAGCCAGCCACGCGAAACCGCCCAACGGATGGTGCGGGTCGTCCGAGAACGTCAGCAGACGGGCGAACTCGGCATCGAGCCAGGATCGGTGGGCCGGGAGCTGCCGCCAGGTCCCGATCGGTAGGGACCCCCGGTCGGGAGGTGGCGGTGTGGTCACGGGGCGACCCCTTCCTTGGTCGTCACGGGTTCCCCCGTCGCCCCTCACTGCAGGCCGGGCGCGCCCTCCTCGTGGTCGCGTAGCGACACGGGGGGGCCGATGATCTCGCGGGTGAGGATCGCACGGCGCAACTGACCTGGCTGGCGCAGCTGCGAACGCAGGCGGGCGGCCTCACGCGTCTGCACACCCCGAGCTTCGTCGTCGCTGCGTTCCCGGCGGGCCGCCTTCCGGCCGGCGGCTGCCTCCGCTGACCCGATCTGCGAGGCACCGACCTCGCTCTGGTCGATCGCCTGCCGGGCGACCTCGCGGCCGCGCTGCTTGGCCTCACGGGTGCGCTGCCGGGCCTGGCCCTGTTGGGTCGCGCCGCCTTCACGGCCCCGTTCCGCCGTCTGACGGCCGCGCTCGAGCGATGCCTCCGCGGCGGCACGGACGTCCTCGGGCACGCCGCCGACCTGCTGGGTTGCCTGTCGACCCTGGTCCGTGAGCTGATCGAACGCCTCACGGCCACGCTGGATCGCGTCGCGCAGCCCCGACGGCGGTGGCTGGTTCGACGCACGCGGGCCGCTCGGTGGCGGCGGTGGCGGCGGCGTGGAGCGGTTGCCGCCGCGCGTTGGGAGCCGGTCAGAGCTCATCGGCGCTCAGTCCTCGTCGTGGGCGATGGAGCTGCGCATCCGCGTGTCGGCTTCCACGTTGTCCAGCCGGTACTTGTCCATCACCCCGAGGTTGCCGGAACGCAGCGCCTCGGCCAGGGCCTTGGGGACCTCCGCTTCGGCCTCGACCACCTTGGCGCGCATCTCCTGCTCGTTGGCGATGGCCATCGCCCGGCGCTCCTCGGCCTTGGCCTGGGCGATGTTCTTGTCCGCTTCGGCCTGGTCGGTCTGCAGCTCCGCGCCGATGTTGCGGCCGATGTCCACGTCCGCGATGTCGATCGAGAGGATCTCGAACGCCGTCCCCGCGTCCAGGCCGCGCTCGAGGACGCGGCGGGAGATGTCGTCGGGGTTCTCCAGCACGTCCTTGTGGCTGTCGGCGGACCCGATCGAGGACACCGAGCCCTCACCCACGCGGGCGATGATGGTCTCCTCACCGGCACCACCGACCAGGCGCTCGATGTTCGCGCGGACGGTGACGCGGGCCACGGCGACCAGCTGAATGCCGTCCTTGGCCACCGCGGCGACGCGGGGAGTCTCAATGACCTTTGGGTTGACGCTCACCTGCACCGCGTGGAGCACGTCGCGGCCGGCGAGG
>SKNP01000482.1 GCA_007120485.1 Nitriliruptoraceae bacterium | reverse complement strand
CGGGTCGATGCCGAGCTTCTCCTTGATCTTCTTCTCGATCTCCGCGGCGAGGTCGAGGTTCTCCTTGAGGAACAGCCGCGCCTTCTCCTTGCCCTGGCCGAGCTGTTCACCGTCGTAGGTGTACCAAGCACCGGCCTTGCGCACGATGCCCTCTTCGACCCCCACGTCGATCAGCGACCCCTCCTTGGAGATGCCTTCGCCGTAGACGATGTCGAACTCCGCCTGACGGAACGGCGGGGCCACCTTGTTCTTGACGACCTTGACGCGAACCCGGTTACCGACCGCTTCCGTCCCGTCCTTCAACGTCTCGATCCGTCGCACGTCCAGCCGCACCGAGCTGTAGAACTTCAGCGCCCGCCCACCCGGGGTGGTTTCGGGGCTGTTGTGCACGACGACCCCGTCGGCGAGGTAGGTGTGGGTCCCTTCGACCTCGAGGTCGTACCGATGGGTGGCCCGACCATTGGGCGGCCCGGCCGTGATGTCGGTCACCGGCATCGGCACCGCGACCTGACGGGCGGGTTCGAACACCGGCTGGACCTCGAAGCAGCCACGGAACCTCGGAAGCAGTTTGTACTCCATGGACGGGTGTACGAAGGGTGCGATGAGGGCGTGCAGCTTCGCGGTCTCCGCGGTCGGGAACTGCAGGATCGCGTTGCCCCCACGTTCGACGAGCTTGGCATGCAGATCCCAGGTGTCAGCCAGGTGATCGCGGAGTCGCTGACGTGAGGATCGTTCCATGGCTTGAACGCAGATCTCGCTCCGACCGGACCCACCGGCCGTCCGCTCCTGCACCCCCTTGGACCGCAACGTGAAGGTGCCGTCGTCCTGGTACCAGAGTGCGATCGATAGCGGAGTGAGTCGCTTGAGGTAGTCCCAACTGAGGACCTTCTGCCCACCGAGGTACACCGCCTCGCGTAGCGGCGCGAGCTCCGGCAACGGTTGCACGTCGTAGAAGACCGCACCGCGATCATCGGTGGAATGCGACATGTTGAGGTTGCCGAAGAGCGACGCCTTCCACTCGGCGTACTGAGCCTGTCGCGCCCCGTGACCGATCCTGAAACGAGCTCCGTGACCACTACGGGTCGAGGACAGCGACCCGTCACCCATCAGCGACCCGAGGATGACATCCCACTGGAACCCCGAGAGCCGATGTTCCACCTGCTGGAGCACCGGATCTCCGACCTGGAGGTCACCGGCATGCGCCCATCCCTGAGGTGTGGCGAGCAGGTGGTTCTCCGTCACGGAGAACTGGGAACGACCGTTGCCCGACCCGCGCGCCACCGTGAACCGGAGGAACTCATCCGTCGGGCCGTTGTCGTAGTGGTTGACGACCTTCTTCGGCACGAACTCATCACGCTCGGTGTCGTAGGAGAGCACCTCGACGGGTAGCTGTTGGTTGACGATCTTGCCGATCTTCTCCTGCGAACCGTCGGCCAGGGTGACGCGCGTGCTGTACGAGAAGCATCCGAACATGACCCCGACCTTCTCGCGTAGCTGGTTGATGAACAGCGCGGTCGTGTTCGAACGCTTCAGCGAACCGGCGAGCTTGCGCAGCGCCTGCGACATCAGGCGGGCCTGCAATCCGACGTGGGTGTCGCCCATCTCCCCTTCGATCTCCGCGCGCGGGGTCAGTGCGGCGACCGAGTCGACGACGACGATGTCGACCCCGCCGGAGCGCACGAGCATGTCCGCGATCTCCAGGGCCTGCTCACCGTTATCCGGCTGGGAGACGAGCAGTTCGTTGATGTCGACGCCGAGCGCGTCCGCGTAGGTCGGGTCCAGCGCGTGCTCAGCGTCGATGAACGCCGCGATGCCGCCGGCCTTCTGCGCCTCCGCCACCGCGTGCAACGCCACGGTCGTCTTGCCGCTGCTTTCCGGACCGAACACCTCGACCACCCGGCCGCGCGGCAGGCCACCGATGCCGAGGGCGATGTCCAGCGACAGGGCACCGCTGGGGATCGCGGGGATCTGCACGGCGACCTGGTCGCCGAGCTTCATCAGCGAGCCCTTGCCGAACTGCTTCTCGATGTTCGCGAGGGCCAGATCGAGGGCCTTCTCCTTCTCCACGTGCGCCTCCGGATGCTCAGGTCGGTGCTCAGACACTCAGGTCGGTGCTCAGGTCGGGCTGCTGGAACGGTGCGGGCTGGTCGGTCGTCGCCGCTTGCGGCTGCGGGCTCGATCGTGACTCGTCCCGATCGAGCTCCTGGGGGCACCGTACGTCCTGGGTGCGACGTCTCCGAGGAGGACCTGACGTCCCCTGTGGACGACCGGCGGCGCGACGCGGACCCTACCCGAACATCCGTTCGCTCGCGAGGACCTGCGCGGCCGGTCCGCGTCCTCTGCAAGGACCCGCAAGGCCCCGCAAGGCCCCGCAAGGACCCGCGAGGACCCGGCAAGGACCCGCGAGAGCCGCGAGCGCGCCCACGACCCGGGTGGTCACCACCACCGACCGCGCCCGAGGGACACCGCCGCGAGCGACGCCGCGCCCCGGGCGAACACCGGGGCCACACGGCGCGACGGCCGCACTACCGTGCCCGACCATCCGTCCCGCCGACCAGGACCCGCCGTGTCGAGCACGCCACCGCCGCCGCCCAGCGGCACCCCCCACGAGCTGTGGACCGCTGGCACCGCCCCACCCGACCCGGCTGCAGAACCGGGCAGCACGTCCGGGCCCCCGCCGCCACCGACCGACACGACCGCGGCGACCGATGAGGTCCCGACCACGCCCGACGCGACCACGCCCGACGCGGCCGACGAGACGACCGAGGTCCCCGCGCCCGCGGGCAGCCGTCGCGGGACCCGGTTCGTCTTCATCGACACGGAGACCACGGGCCTCGACTTCCGCCGCCACGAGCTCACCGAGGTGTCCTGGATCGTGCGGTTCGAGGACGGACGGGAGCTG
>SKNP01000283.1 GCA_007120485.1 Nitriliruptoraceae bacterium | reverse complement strand
GCGTTGGCGAGGTCGCCGACGCTGTCCGGAGTGAAGGCGTGCACCGTGAACTCGTCGCCGACCACGTTGAGCGTCATCGTGCCGGGCACCAGCGTGATCGAGTTGGCGAGCACGGTGCGAGCGGCGGGGCTCTGCAACCCGGTCCGGAACCGGACCACGCCGGGGCGTGGGGGACGGCGCGGGTCGAGCACGACGCGCGCCACCACCAGGCCGGCCGGCGGGATCCGTGTCAGCAGCCACAGCAGGTACCAGGCCGTCTGGAGCAGGTTCAACGGCGGCCGCTCGTGGGCCGGCCCGACGACCACGTCCAGCAGCCGCAGCGAGAACGCGGTCACCGCGATCGAGAACACCACGCCCAGGGTGATGAACAACGGATCGATGCGCGCCGACAGCGCCTGCCAGAAGGCCAGCAGGCTCAGGAAGAGGGCGAGGGCTCGGAAGGTACGCATCTACAGCAGGCTCACGAACAGCAGCAGCAGGGAGGCACCGATCACGACGGCTCCGAGGGTCCAGGTCGCCTGGACGTCCGCCGGACCGTCGTCGGTCGAGAACGCCGCGACGAGCGAGGCCCGAGCGCGGGCCAACGGCGAGGTGGTCGCCGTCCCGGCCTGCGCGCCGCCGTCAGCCACGTCAGGGGACCGCGAGGTGGTGGCCTGCGCGCCGCCGTCAGCATCGTCGGTGGACGGTGAGGCGGACGTCGAGGTGGTGGCTGTCGAGGTCGCCGCCGCGCCGACCGCACCCCCGCCGGCGGGCGTCGGCACGTAGGCGGGGTCGGTGTCGCCGGACGCCGGTACGTGGCCGTCCCGGCCGGTGTCGGGGGTCGGCGTGCCCCGGGTCGCCAGCGCCTCGCGAAGCGCTTGCGGTCCGCGGCGGTACAGCCAGTCGACGTCGAGGTTGATCCGTGGCTTGGCGGCGAGCAGATGCTTGAGCAGCAGGAACCCGAGCACCGTGAAGGTGAGGATCTGCAGCTTCTCCACGACCGGTCCGAAGGCGTACGGCGCGCGGTCGACCGCGTCGGGCATGAACCGGTAGAGCAGGTCGGGGTAGAGCCCGATCGCGACGTTGGCCAGGGCGCCGAGTCCCATCGCGGCGTACATGCTGACCGGCACCGGGGCGACCTGGATCCGTGCCCCCTGGTTGCTGGACGGACCGGCGCCCTCCTTGCCGAAGAAGGTCCCCTGCGGCAGTTTCAGGCCGGTGGAGAGCCACGTACCGACCGAGACCACCTTCAGCGCGACCACCACCCAGGCGAGGTCGGCCTGGCCGGCGGCGTAGGGGATCAGTTCCTTGGACACGAAGCCGCTGAACAGTGGCACCGAGGAGATCGACACCGCCCCGATCATGTACAGCACGGCGACCGGCTTCATGCGGTTGTACAGCCCACCGAGTTGGCTGGCCTTGGAGCTCCCGGTGGCGTAGAGGACCGCGCCGACCCCCATCAACAGCAGGCCCTTGTAGAGGATGTGCGCGAACGCGTGCGCGACCGCCCCGTTGACCGCCAGCGAGGTCCCGATCCCGATCGCGGTGACCATGAAGCCGACCTGGCTGACGATGTGGTAGCTCAGCAGCCGGCGGATGTCGTTCTCGAGGATCGCGTAGATCACACCCCAGGCGGCCATGATGACGCCGAGGTAGATCAGGATCTCCCAGCCGGCGAAGCCACGGACCAGCGCGTAGACCGCGGCCTTGGTGGTGAACGCCGACAGGAACACCGTCCCGGCGACGGTCGCTTCCGGGTAGGCGTCCTTGAGCCAGCCGTGCAGCGGCGGGATGCCCGCCGACAGGGCGCAGGCGGCCAGGATCAACCAGGCCCCGGCCGACGGCTCGAACGACTCGAACGCGATCGACCCGGTCGCCGACAGGTGCACCAGGATGCCAGCCAGCAGGAGCTTGCCCCCGGCGATGTGGAGGAACAGGTAGCGCAGGCCGGCCCGGTTGGACAGGTGGGTACGTCGGGCCAGGATCACGAAGGTCGAGGAGATCGCCTTGATCTCCCAGAACAGGAAGAACGTCAGCAGGTCACCGGCGTACACCACCCCCATCGCGGCGCCGGCGTAGGCCAAGGCGGCCGTGCGTTCGCCCGCTCCTTGCGTCGCCAGCCCGTAGATGCCGGCGATCAGCGCGGCGAGCGCGAACACGATCCCGAACGCCTGCGCGAGCGCGTCCGCGCGCAGCACGTCCAGGTCGAACCCCAGGAACGGGACCTGTGCGCTGGCGGCCGGGTCGAGGGTCAACGCCGCCACCAGCGCCAGCACCGGGGCGATGACCACCAGCGCACGGCCGAGCGTCGCCGGGACGACACGGACCAGGACGGCGGCAGCCAGCAGTGGGAGCGCAGGGTGGAGCAGCAGGTCAGCCACGGTCGCCCTCCCCGTGACCTGACGTGTCCGGGCGCAACCCCAGCTGGGCGTCGAGGTCGGGGCGCACGTGCGCCTGGAGGTCCGGTGGGGTCTCCTCCGGGTCGTGGGTCTCCGGGCGGTCCACCAACGGGGCGAGGACCTTCTTGCTGAACAGGATCAGGCCGAGGCAGCCGAACAGACCGATCGACGCCCCGTAGCCGGGGATGGGCGAGTAGTCGATCAGCAGATCGAGCCCGACACCGACGGCGAAGGCGACGACGGTGATCGTGACCAGACGCGAGGTGGTCATCCGCCACCTCCCATGACGGCGGACGCCGCCTGGCCAGCCAGCGAGTACAGCCCGGCCGGGTCGAACAGGCCGACCGCGAGGCTCAACACCGCGGTGACGCACAGCGGCACGACCATCTTCGCGGCGGCTTCACCGTGATCGGCGTGGTGGTCGTCGTGATGGTCGACGTGGTGCTCGTCGACGTGGCTCGCCGGGCCGGCCGTGTGGTCGCCGGTGGCCGACGTGGCGGCGGGGGCATCGGTCGCGGGGACCGCCGCCGGG
>SKNP01000006.1 GCA_007120485.1 Nitriliruptoraceae bacterium | reverse complement strand
GTCCGGGTCACCACCACCCAGGGCGACGCCGCCACGATGGCCGAGGCGTGCTCACGCGCCAGCGCCTGACGGGCGGTACGGGGGTCGTCCGCCTCCGGCAGGTCGACGACCGCGCCCTCGACCAGGCTCACCGCCTTGGACGCCACGCACACCACGTCGCCGTCGCGTAGTTCGTGCCCGGCCGCCGCGACGGCGTCCAGCAGCACCTCGGCGAGATCGTCTCCGGGACGGAACCGGTGGCGGGTCGGGAGACCGACCACCTCGAGGTGGTGCCCGGCGGGTTGGGGGTTCGGGGCGGGGGCGTCCGGGGCGGGGGCGTCCTTGTCCGCGGCGGTGGGCGGACCGGCCGGGGCGGGACGCTCGTCCGCACCGCTCACCGGGGTCCCGCCGCGTCGCTGGCCAGTTCGAGGCACCGCTCAGCGAGCGCCGCTGCCACCTCGACGTCGTCCATCATCGTGTCGGTCGCCACGCAGGCCATCCCGGTCGCCGTGATTCGCTCGACCGCGTCCGCATCGCGGTCGTCGACCACCCAGCCGTCCAGCAGCTGGCCGTAGTGGGCGGCGACGCCGGCGGCCGATACCTCGGCGCCGACCGACGGCAGGAGCTTGTCGGCCATGCCGCGGACGACCTCGCCACCGACGATCGGGGAGACCCCCACCACCGGTGCCGGGGTCTGGCGCAACGCCTCGGTGATGCCGGGCACGGCCAGGATCGTGTCGATCGAGACGACCGGGTTGGAGGGGGCGATCAGGACCGCGTCGGCGTCGACGAGCGCCTCGACGACCCCGGGGGCGGGCTGGGCGGTGTCGGCGCCGGCCAGCCGGACCGAGGCGACCGGCGGCGCGCCGCGCTCCTTGACCCAGTACTCCTGGAAGTGCAGGTCCCGGTCATCGGCGGTGGTGATGCGGGTCTCGACCGGATCGTCGGTCGCGGGGATCAGCCGGACGTCCAGTCCGAACGCCCGGGTGATCTCCTGGGTCACGGTCGAGAGCGGGACGCCCTCGTGCAGCCGCATCGTGCGGTGCAGGTGGGTCCCCAGGTCGCGGTCGCCCAACGTGAACCACGGCTCGTGACCGAACCGGGTCAGCTCCTGCGCGACGACGTGGGACTCGTCGGCCCGGCCCCACTGCTGCTGGGGGTGGACGACGCCGGCGAGCCAGTAGGTGATGGAGTCCAGGTCCGGGCAGATCCGCAACCCGAAGCGCGTGAGATCGTCGCCGACGTTGACGATCGCGACCACCTCGTCGGGAGGGACGACGCGGGTCAGGCCACGCAGGAACCGCGCGGCTCCGACCCCGCCTGCCAGCACCGTGTACACCTGCGAGCTCCCGCGTCGTGGTCATCGGCCCCGGCATCGTAGGGGCGTCCTGCCTCGCTACCGTGCCGGCGTCGTGGCAGAAGGAGCCCGAGCTTGAGCGAGCCGACCCCCGAGGTGCTTGCCCGCCTGCGACCGCGCGCGCTGCACCGAGCCGAGGAGGGCCGGAGCCTGCGCCGCGACGAGGTCGCGGCGCTGCTGACCTGCCGCGACGCGGACCTCGATCGGCTGCTGACGGTCGCCGGCCGGATCCGCGACGCCGCGCCGTGGTACGCGGACGGTGCGTGGGGTCGCACCCCCGACGGGCGCCAACGGGTCACCTACTCGCGCAAGGTGTTCATCCCGCTGACCCACCTGTGTCGCGACGCCTGCGGCTACTGCACGTTCGCCTGGCCACCCAAGGGCGACATCCCCGCCTACCAGTCGCCCGAGCAGGTCCTCGAGGTGGCGCGCGCCGGCCAGGCTGCCGGTTGCACGGAGGCGCTGTTCACCCTGGGCGACAAGCCGGAGGAGCGCTACCCGGCCGCTCGGGACTGGCTGGACGCCCGCGGCTACGCCACCACCCTGGAGTACCTGCGGGCCGTGTCGATCCAGGTGATCGAGGAGACGGGGCTGCTGCCGCACCTCAACCCCGGCGTGATGAGCTGGTCGGAGATGGCCACGCTCAAGCAGGTGTCGGCGTCGATGGGGCTGATGCTCGAGACCACCTCGGAGCGGCTGCTGGAGAAGGGCGAGGCCCACTTCCAGGCGCCCGACAAGGAACCCGCCAAGCGGCTCGACACCCTGGAGGACGCCGGACGGTTGTCGGTGCCGTTCACCTCCGGGCTGCTGATCGGGATCGGCGAGACGCTGCCTGAACGCGCCGACACCCTGCTGGCCCTGCGCGACGTGCACCGCCGCTACGGCCACCTCCAGGAGGTGATCGTCCAGAACTTCCGGGCCAAGCCCGACACCGCCATGCGCGCTTCCCCTGAGCCCTCCTTCGAGGACCTGCTGGCCTCCGTGGCGACCGCCCGCATCACACTCGGGCCCACCGTCCACCTGCAGGCACCACCCAACCTCTCACCCGGGCAGTACCCGGCGATCCTGCGCGCCGGGATCGACGACTGGGGCGGCGTCTCGCCCGTCACGCCCGATCACGTCAACCCGGAGGCGCCCTGGCCGCAGCTCGAGGAGCTCGCGGCGAGGTCGGCCGACGAGGGGTTCGTGCTGTCCCAGCGGCTGCCGATCTATCCCGAACACGGGACCGTCCCCGACCCGTGGGTCGCCGGACGGATGCGTGCGCCGGTCATGGACCTGATGGGCCCGGACGGGCTCGCCCTCCCGGACGTCCGCCCGGAGGGCCATCCCTGGCAGGACCCCGAGGTGGCCTCCGGCGCGCTCACCGCGGAGATGGCGGCCGTGATCGACGGTGACGAGGCCGGCGGATCCGCCGCGGACGGGCGCAACGCCCGCTCTGCCGCTGGCGAGGACGACATCCACCGGGCGGTCTTCGGTGACCTGCACGTCATCGCCGACGGGGTGCTGGCGTCGAACGCCCCCCGCGTGGAGGGGCCGGCACGCACCACGATCCGTCGCGACGTCGCAGCGGCGCTGGCCAAGG
>SKNP01000413.1 GCA_007120485.1 Nitriliruptoraceae bacterium | reverse complement strand
GTAGGTGGCCCGGCTCGCAACGTCCAGGCGGCGCCTCGCGGCGTTGGACCTCGGTCACATGCCTTCCAGGCATGCTCCCTCGGCCCGCCTTGCGATGCATCCACCTGGACGCCGCTCCCGGTTCGAACCACCTACTGGCGCGGCCACTTAGGTCGTCAGGTCCGGCCGATCGGCGACCCGGCTCCGCAGGCTGCCGTCACCACCCGGATGGCCAGACGGACGCTCAGCCGTCGGTGCGGCCGCTGGGGCGTTCGTCCACCGGATCGGTGCTCGGGTCGCCGTCGATCGTGGGTGTGTCGTCGGTGTCCGGGGTCGGTGACACCTCGCCGTCGCGGGTCGAGGGTGCTTCGGTGCGTCGGCGCAGGTCCTTGAGTTCGCTGGTGTGTAGGTCGCCGAGGTCGTCGAACTCGCCGGTGTCGAACCCGTCCGGGTCGGGGGGCGTGCGCTCGATGACCTCGACGGAGCCGTCGGCGTTGATCCGTTCGCGGGTGCGCTCCCGACGGCTCTTGCGGCTACCTCGGCGTCGCCCTGCCGACCGCAGCTGGGTGTCCTCCGGGAACTGGACCGACACGGTCGTGGGGTCGATACCGGGCCCCCCGAGCGGGGTCGGTCCCGCGACGCCGCCGCGCTTGGCGATCTCGCTGCGCAGTCGTAGTTCGTTGCCGACCGCGGCCACCACGGCAGCGACGGGCACGGCCAGGAACGCCCCGACGATGCCGATCAGCACCGCGCCGGCGGTCAGCACGCCCAGGATCACCACCGGGTGGAGGGCGACGGCGCGCCGCATGATGGTCGGCTGCAGGACGTTGGACTCGAACTGCTGGACCGCCAGGACGATGCCGGCGACGATCAGTGCGTCGGTGATGCCACCGCTGGCCAGGGCCACCAGCACCGCGAGCAGCCCGGTGAGCGTCGCGCCGATGACGGGGATGAACCCGCCCAGGAACACCAGCACGGCCAACGGAAGCACCAACGGGACGCCGACGATCGCCAGCCCGACACCGATCCCGATGGCGTCGACCAGCGCGACCGCGGCGGTGCCGCGGACGAAGCCCGACAACGCCACCCACGCTCGGGCACCGGCGGCCCGGATGTTGTCACGGTGGGTCTCGGGGGTCCGGTCGATGAACCAGCCGACGATCTGCTCGCCGTCCTTGACGAAGAAGAACAGCAGGACCAGCGCGAGCAGCAGCGCGGTGAAGCCCTGGCCGAGCGCGACCGCGATGGTGCCGACCTGGCTGGCGATCTCCGCCGCCTGCCCCTCGAGCATCTCCATGCCCTGTTCGAACAGGTCCTCGAGTTCGCTTCGGTCGTAGCCGATCGGCCCTTCCTCGAGCCACACCAGGGCGGTGTCGATCCCCTGGGCGACCGTGGGCACCAGTTGCTGGACCTGCGTGACGAACGGCGGGGTCAGCAGCGCGATCAGGCCGATCATCGACCCGACCCCGCCGAGCACTACGACCACGGCCGCAGCGAGCCGCGGGAACTTCAGCTTCTCGAGCTTGCGCGCTGGCGGCACCGCCAAGGTCGCCAGGATCAGCGCGATGATCACGGGCAGGGTCACCAGGTAGAGCCGGGTGAGGACGAACACCGCGGCAGCCAGGCCGACGATCAGCACCAGGCCACGCCAGGTGTACTGCACGGTGGTATCCAGCCACGCTGGCACGCGTTCGTCGTGGCCACGCCGGACGATGGGGCCCCGCCGGGGGCGCTCGCGCGCCGCCTCGAGATCGGTGGTCTCGGGCTCGCCATCCTCGGGTATGGACCGCTCGTCGTCGGCCCCGGGTGGGGGGTCGTGGCGGTGGTTCTCTGCCATGCGGTCTCCGCGTGTCGAGCGGTCGCGACGGTCCCCGTCACCGGGTGGACGGGGCTGGTCCGCGGACCTGACCGCGGCGGGTCGGGTGGACGGTCCAGGGTCGTCGAGGTGGTGCGGGCGACACGATACGCCACCACCGCCGCGCTCGGCAGGGTCTCCACCACCGCCGATGGACGGGCGCGGATGCGCCACGCCGTCGCACAGCGCAGCACCTCGACCACCGACGGCAAGGTCGTGCGCTGGGAGATGCATCACCGGGCCGTGTCGCGCGTTGTGCGCCCGGGGTGCGGATCCGCCGACGTCCACCACCTGTGGACCGTGGCTGTGGATAACCCGCCGATGCTTGGGGATGAGCTGGGGGCTTCACCGGGAGCGTCGCTGTGGAACACTAGATGTGGTACCGCAAGCCTGGGAAGACCCCCCACCCATGGTGGGCTCCGGGGCTCGACCGGTGTCGAGGTCCTTGCCAAGCTCCCCCGTGACCGGTTCAGTGCGCGGACCTCATCACACGCGTGTAGTTCCACGCCGTGCACCCCGTGACACCGGCCGCGCGGCTCGGTCGGGGCCGATCAAGGAGACGAACCACGATGGCGAACACCACCCGCGACGACGACCCGCAGCTCGTCACCGACGTTGCCGAGAACGTCTCCGAACGGGGGCCGGCCATGGAGGTCGTCACCGACGGCGACCGTGCCGGCCTGTCGCTCACGCGCTACTTCACCCGCGACGGCGTGCACCCCTACGACGAGCTCGAGTGGGAGCTGCGCGACGCGGTGCTCACCAACTGGCGCGACGGCACCACCTCGTTCGAGCAGCGTGGGGTGGAGTTCCCCACCTCCTGGTCGATGATGGCGACCCAGATCGTGTCCCAGAAGTACTTCCGGGGGACGCTGGGCACCCCGGAGCGTGAGTCGTCGGTCAAGCACATGATCGACCGGGTGGCTGACACCATCACCGGCTGGGGGATCGACGGTGGCTACTTCGCCGACCAGGGCGCGGCGGAGGTGTTCAACCACGAGCTCAAGCACCTGCTGGTCCACCAGAAGGCCGCGTTCAACTCGCCGGTGTGGTTCAACGTCGGCGTGGAGGAGAAGCCGCAGTGCTCGGCGTGCTTC
>SKNP01000316.1 GCA_007120485.1 Nitriliruptoraceae bacterium | reverse complement strand
GCTCCTCGATCCGCACGGGGAGCCGCTCGATCAGGAGCCCGTGCATGCCCACCCCGTCGGCCAGCCGGACGACGATCTCGCCGTCGGCGGTGGGGACGGCCGCGCCGAGACCGACCCCGCCGGGGGCATCACCTTCGATCTGGACGGGCTGGACGACGACCAGATCGAGGTCCACACCCCGGCGGGGTCGGACACCGAGGTCGAGACCAGCGAACTGGACGGGGCGACGCTCGACCTCGCCGCCGACGTCTGGGGGACGGTGATCGGCCCGGACGGGTCCGCGCCACCCGGCGTGGAGGTCTACGGGTGGGGTGATGGCGATCTCGACGACCCGGACCTCGACGGCACCGAGGACTGGGAGGTGGCGTTCCAGTGGGCCGACGACGGCCGCTTCGTCTTCCACGCCTGGGACGACGACGAGGACGAACAGACGCGCGGCGGCGACCTCGGCGTCGACCACCTCGGAGCCTTCGGCGAGGGCCAGATGCCGGCGGTGGAGGAGGCGGGTGCAGGGGTCGAGCTCGTCCTGCACGACCGCATCCCGCTGGATGTGTCCTCGGTGCTGCCGGCCGGCCTGGACACCCTCACGGTCACCGCCCTGGATACCTCCGGCGACCCGCTGGCGGCCGTGCGCCTCGGTGACGACCGGAGGACGCAGTTCGCGGCCGTCGACGGGCCGCAGCCGCAGCCGTTGGGAGCCGACGAGGGCCAGGCGTTGGCCCTGTTCGTCGGCGAGGACCTCGCCGGGCTGGAGGTGGCGGGCCCGGACGGCGCCACCGACACCATCGAACTCGACGGGGTGACGGAGCAAGGCGTCGAGGTGGTCGTCGGCGCCGTCGAGGTGCTCGACACCGCCACCGGCGACGGTCTGGACGACGCGACGACGCAGCTCAGGCTGGGCGAGGACATCGAGGACCCGGACGCACCGGCCGGGGACCTGCTCGACCTGGTGGACGCCACCACCGCCGACGGGCTGGCGGTCGGGGTCGTGCGCAGGGACGCGGACGGGCCCTCCTTCACCGACGGCGCCCAGGCCATCGTGGATGCGGACGCACCGGGCTACGAGCCATCCGGTCCGCAGCTGCTCGAGCTCGCCGGGGTGGACGGTGGCGGGCTCCTGGGAGCGCTCCGCCACGAGGGGCTCACCCTCGAGCTGGAGGCGGAGGACACCGGCGAACCCGATCCCGATCCCGACCCGGGCCCGCCGCCCGCGCCCGATCCGGAGCCGGAGCCGGCCTCCGCGGTGGTGCGCGTCGTCGACGCGGACACCGGCGTGGCCATCCAGGGCGCGCAGGTCGCGCTCACCGGCGACGGCGCCCCACCGGCCACGGTCACCGACGTCGCGGGAGACGCGACGTTCACCGGGTTCGACGCGGGTGACTACACCGTCGAGGTCACCGGCGTCGGCGACGCGGCGGCTAGCGGCTCGCTGACCGCGGACGCGGGGCAACGGACCGATCTCACCGTGGAGCTCGCCTCCCCGTCTGTCCCGCTGTGGGTCACCGTGACCGACCCCGACGAGGGCCCCGTGTCCGGCGCCGAGGTCACCGCCGACGGGGTCGCGGACGACCCGATCGTCCTCGCCGGGCTCGTGGAGCCCAGTGCCGGGCTCGTGCCGTCCACCGTGACCGATCCGGCCCTGGCGGCCACCACGGACGCGGACGGCCTCGCCGATCTGGGCGACGCCCCGCCCGGCGAGTACGAGATCACCGTCGAGGCGGACGGCCACGAAGCCACCACGATCACGCACACGGTCGACGTGGGCGACCTCGCCGAGCCCGTCGCGGTCACCGTTGAACCCGACACCGACCTCGACGAGGCACCGTCGGACGAACCTGGTGAGGATGGTGTCGGGTCGCCGTCGGACGAAGCTGGCGGAGAGGGTGACGGGTCGCCGTCGGACGGATCTGGCGACGGCGACGACGGACCCCGCCCGGGCGGCACGGACGATGGTGGCGACACCGAGGCGGAGACCAGCCCCGACGCGACGCAAGGACCTGGCGCCGACAGCTCCGACGTCGACGTCCGCGATCGTGAACCGTCGGCACCGGCACCGGCCCCGTCCGCACCGACCGGTTCCGGGCAGGCCTCGGACGATGGCGCGACCGCCGCCGGCGAGGTCGGCGACACCGAACCTGACGACGGGGCTGCCACCCGTGGTGATGCCGCGGGGTCCGATGACCCCTCCAGCTCAGGGGACCCGTCTGGATCCGGGGATGCGCCGGGCTCGGGGGACGGGCCAGGCTCCGGGGACACCGCCGGTTCCGACCGTGCCCCCGACCCGGACGAGGCGCCGGCGGCCGCTGGTGCCGAGCGGCTCGGTGAGCTCGCGGCCGCCGATCGAGCCGACGAGGTGCCAGCGATCACCCGAGGCAGCATCCAGCCGGACACGGTCGGGACCTTCGGAACCGGGGTGCCGACGGCGGCTCACGGCCCGTTGCAGACGGACCGGGTCACCACCAACATCTGGCTCGCTGCGCTCCTCGCCCTGCTGCTCATCATCCCGGCGGAGCTGTTCAACGCCACCCTGCGGGAGAACTACGAACGGGTCACCGCGCCCCTCGGCGGTGCGCGGACCTACGCCCGTGATGTCCTGACGCGGGTGGCGGCGACCGTCCCGTTCGCCCGTGTGGCCGGCGGCGTCCTGTTCACGGTCGTGGTCGCGATCGCCGCGAGCATGCTCGACCCCGGCTTCGGCTTCAGCCTCGGTTCGCTTCGGCTGATGGCCGCTCAGACCGTCGGCTTGGTCGTCACCACCTACGCCGTCAGCGGCATCGCTTTGCTGCTCGCCGGACGCCAGGGGGTGCCGGCCAGCATGGCGTTCCGCCCGGCGGCCCTCATCGTGGTCGTCGCCGTGGTCCTGGCCAGCCGCGCCATCGACCTCTCACCCGGCTTCCTGTACGGCTTCGTCGCCGCCGCGCAGTTCCACCGCCAGATCACGGTGCGCCAACTCGGCCGCATCACCCTCGCCCAGGCCGTGTTCATGCTCACCGCCGGGGTCGGCGCCTGGTTCGTGTTGGCCCCGGCCCAGGCCGCGGCCGCCGGCGGCGGGTTCGTCGCTGCCTTGTCCGCCGAGGCGCTGACGGCGGTCTCCGTCGGGTCGTTGACCAGCCTCGTGATCGCGTTCCTGCCGCTGACGTTCACCCACGGGGAGCGGCTGTTCCTGTGGAGCCGCGCCGCCTGGCTGGGCATCTACGCCCTCGGGCTGTTCGCGTTCCTGTCCGTGGCCGCCAACCCGGTGTTCGGTCAGCTGCCGGCGACCGGCTCCCTGGGGCTCGCGCTCGGCGCCTACGCCACCTTCGGGCTCGGGTGCGTCGCGTTCTGGTACTACTTCCGGCGCACCGAGACGCGGGACGCCAGCGAGCGGATCACGGCACCCGCAGGGCACAGCTGACCGCCGGTCGCTGACTGCCGGTCCCGCGAGGGCTGCCGCGAACCGGGTGGCGACAGCCGCCTACCCTGCCGTGGTCCCCCGAGGGCCTGGCTGGTGGAGGTGGCGACGTGGACGACGCGCCGATGACGGTGTTGGTGACCGGCGCATCCGCCGGGTTCGGCGAGGCGATCACCCGCCGGTTCGTCGCCGACGGCCATCGCGTCATCGCCACCGCTCGTCGTGCCGACCGGCTCCAGCGGTTGGCCGACGACCTCGGACCGCCGCTGTTGCCGATCGAGCTGGACGTCCGCGATCGCGACGCCATCGAGCGCACGATCGCCGACCTACCCGAGGCGTTCGCGGCGATCGACGTGCTGGTCAACAACGCCGGCCTCGCGCTGGGGCTGGAACCGGCCCACGAGGCTGACCTCGATCAGTGGGAGCAGATGATCGACACCAACTGCCGGGGGCTGGTGACCTGCACCCGTGCGGTGATCCCCGGCATGGTCGAACGCGGCCGCGGACTCGTGGTCAACCTCGGTTCGGTCGCGGGCACCTACCCGTACCCGGGCGGCAACGTCTACGGCGCCACCAAGGCGTTCGTCCACCAGTTCAGCGTGAACCTGCGCTCCGATCTGCACGGCACCGGCGTGCGGGTCACCTGCATCGAACCGGGCATGGCCCACACCGAGTTCTCCCTGGTGCGGCTCGACGGCGACCACGCCCGGGCTGAGCAGGTCTACGACGGCATGCAGCCGCTGACCGCCGACGACATCGCCGAGTCGGTGGCGTGGGTCGCGGCCCAACCCGCCCACGTCAACGTCAACTCCATGGAGCTGATGCCGACCGCGCAGAGCTTCGCGCCGTTCCAGGTCGCCCGCGACGACACGTAGCGCGGTGTGTCCTCGCTCCCGACGGGCGACGGTCGTCCACAGCTCGGATCGGGTCGATCACGGCCGGGTTCGCATGGGCTGGCAAGCTCGATCTGTCCGCGGGACCTGCCCCCCCGCGGTGAGGTTCCGTGCGTGCGCGGCAGGGTGGGGAGGTCGGTATGGTCGTCGACGAGCGGTCGCGGTACGCCTTGTTCGCGAAGCTCGGTGAGGTGCTCGGCGAGGAAGAGGCGTCGACGTTGATGAGCCATCTGCCGCCGGTGGGCTGGGCCGACGTCGCGACCAAGCGTGACCTCGACCACCTCGGCGACCAGCTGCGCGCGGAGATGCACCAGCTCCGCGGGGACCTGCGCTCGGAGATGCACCAGCTCCGCGGCGAGGTGCACGTCATGATGGGGCGTCAGACTCGGTTGCTGCGGTTCGGGATGCTCGCGTCCAACGCGACGTTGGTCTCGCTGGCCTTCGCTGCCGCCCGGTTCGCCTGACGGGCAGATCGCACCGATGCCGCTGAGGCCGTCATGTGAGGATCCGGAAGGTTGACGATGGCCGGTCCGCAGCCCGACGACGACCGCGGGCACGAGCCCGACGACGACCGCGGGCACGAGCCCGACGGCGGTCACGGGCACGTCCACGCCGACGGCGGTCACGGGCACGTCCACGCCGACGGCACGATGCACCTCAGCGACCCCGAGGCCAACCTCGACGCCTTGGCGGCCGATCTGGGCTACTTCCGCCGCAAGCGGCTGGAGTCGCGGGTGCTGCACTTCGCCCGCCGCGGCCTGGTGCCGTTCGCGACGCTGTTGCGGGCCCACGCCACGCTCGATCCGCCGGCGACCGTGACGCCACCGGCCGATCTGGACGACCGCATCCGGGCGATGCAGGACCGACTCGACGCGCTGGTCACCGGGATCCAGTCGCTGCAGGTCCCCAACCAGGCGGGTCCGCAGGTCCCCATCGACGACACCCGCAAGGAACGTGGCGACTACGACGCGTGGTTCCGGCTGGCCGAGCGCGCCCACGAGGGTGACCTGGAACAGCGCTTGGGCAGCGTCGAGGCCGAGTTGGCCGACTGCGAACTGCTCCTGCGCGCCTTCGAACGTGCGCTGGTCGACGCCGGCCAGACCACCACCACCGCGATCGAGGCGAAGCGGCGCGAGCTGGCGTCGCTCGGCTACCGCAACGGTGCGAGGCTGGTCGCCCGCGCCTGGGTCGACCCCGGGTTCAAGCAGCGGCTGCTGGAGACCGGACGTGAGGCCGTCCGCGAACTGGGCATCCCGCCGGGCAAGCTCGGCCAGCTCGGCGTCGCCGAGGACACCGACGACGTCCACAACGTCGTGGTCTGCACCCTGTGCTCCTGCTACCCGCATGACGTGCTGGGCAACCCGCCGTGGTGGTACCGCACCGACGAGTACAAGCAGCGCATCGTCGTCGAGCCCCGCGAGACGCTCGCGGAGCTGTTCGGGTTGCAGCTGCCTCCGGAGGTCACCATCCGGGTGCACGACAGCACCTCCGACCGGCGCTGGATGGTGCTGCCCCGACGCCCCGACGGCACGGACGGATGGAGCGAGGACCAGCTGGCCGAGCTGGTCACCTCCGAGTCGCTGGTCGGGACCGAGGTCCTGCCGCCGGTCGACCGGGAGGAGCTCGGATGATCCCGGCCGATCCCGCGACCCCGCACCGGTTCGCGCCCGGCGACCGGGTCCGGGTGCTCGAGGAGGTCCGCGACGGCAACCCACGCACCCCCTGGTACCTCCGCGGCCGCGAGGTCACCGTGCTGGCCTGCCACGGGGTGATCGTCAACCCGCTCGATCACACGCACGCGTACCCACCGATGTGCACCGTCGGGTTCGTCCTGCACGATCGGCCCACCGGCCGCGACGAGGTGGTGGCCGAGCTGCACGAAGAGTGGCTCGAGTCCGCGGGACCCGGCGGCTGACGGGCCTCGTCCACAACCTCGTCGAGGTCGTCGAGGTGGTGGCACCGCGAGGGCGTGCGGTCGCTCGGGTCTTGCCAGTCGGGCTGTTGCCGCCGCCGACCACCGAGTTGGCCACCCGTGACGATCTGTCCGCGTTGGAGACGCGGCTGTCGGGGCGGATCGATCGGGTCGAGCAGCGGTTCGATGCGTTGGAGCAGCGGCTCGACGATCGGTTCACCGTGATCGATCAGCGCTTCGACGCGCAGCGTCGGGAGTGGGATGAGCGGTTCGAGGCGCAGGGGCGGGAGCTCGATGCGCGGTTCGACGGGTTGCGCGATGAGCTGTTGGCAGCGTTCCGGGGGGAGCTGGTGGCGGCGGTCTCCGGGCAGACGCGGGCGGTGATCGAGGCGACCGCCGCGGCGGTGTTCGGGTTGGGCGGGCTCGCGCTCAGCCTCGCTCCGTCGTTCTGAGCCGGAGCTGGTACGGGGTCAGAGGTTCTCCGCGTTGACGTTGTCGCCGGCCGGGACCACGTCGTGCTCCGCGAGCTCCTCCTCGGTGATGTGCAGGTCCTGGCCGAGCTCGCGCTCGACCGCCCGCACCAGTGCTGAGGCGTCCAACTCGTACTCCTCCAGCAGGTACGGCGTGCTGGCGCCGTGGGCGTAGGTGTCGCGCAGCCCGAGCCGCACCACCTTGGTGCCCAGCCCCCGGTCGGCGACGTACTCCGCGGTGGCGCTGCCGAGCCCCCCGACGATCGTGTGGTTCTCCAGGGTGATCACCGCGGTCTTCGCCCGGGCGATCGCCGCTTCGATCACCGGGTCGCCGAACGGCTTCAACGTGGAGACGTGCACGTGGGTGACCCCGACGCCGCGGTCGGCCAGCGCCTGGGTCGCGCGCATCGCCTCCTCGGTGGCGATCCCGGAGGTGAGGATCGTCACATCGTCGCCGGAGCTCAGCTCGCGCGACACCCCCAGCTGCATCGGCTCGTCAGCGGGGAACAGCCGCGGGACGCGCCCGCGCAGCATCCGGATGTAGACCGGCCCGTCGACCTGCTCGGTGACGTCCAGCACGGTCTCGACGTCGGTGGCGTCGCCGGTCTCCAGGATCGTCATGTTCGGGGTCGCTCGCAGGATCGCGACGTCCTCGATCGCCTGGTGGGTGACCCCACCCGGGGTGACGATGCCGGGCAGGAACCCGACCAGCCGTACCGGCAGGTTCGGGTAGGCGATCGACATCGCCAGCTGGTCGTAGGGGCGCCGGTAGAGGAACACCGCGAAGGTGTGGATGAACGGCACGAACCCTTCCCGCGCCAGCCCCGCAGCGACGCTGAGCAGGTTCTGTTCGGCCATCCCGCCGGAGATGAACCGCTCCGGGTAGGTGTCGCGCCACCGGCCCACTTCGCAGGAGTTGGTCAGGTCGGCGCTGAGCGTGAGCACGTGGGGTCGGTCCGCTGCCCAGTCGATGAAGTTCTCGACGTGCGGTCGCGTCACGATCTCCATCAGCGGGCCTCCCGAAGCTGCTCGAAGGCCTGCTGGTAGCGGGCCTTGTCCGCCTCGTCGGTGAACCGCAGGGTGTGCAGCAGCGGAGCCCGTTCCCGGTACAGCGGGACGCCGCGGGTCGGGTCGGTGCGGGCGATCACCAGCACCGGCCGGTCACCCGGTTCGGTCATGGCCGCGGTGAGCGCATCGAGGTCGTGGCCGTCGACCTCGCGGGCCTCGCAGCCGAACGCCTCGATCCGTGCGGCCAGCGGTTCGATGCTGCCGACCGTGCGCATGTCGCCGTCGCACTGCTGGCCGTTGGCGTCGACGACCGCGCGCAGGCCGTCCAACCCATGGAAGCTGGCGAACGACAGCGCTTCCCAGGTCTGGCCCTCCTGGAACTCGCCGTCGGACATCATCACCCAGGTCCGGCCGGTCTCGCCCTTCATCCGGCGGCCCATCGCGATGCCGGCCGCCTGGCTGTAGGCCTGCGCCAGCGAGCCGGTGGTGGTCTCCACCCCCGGGGAGTGCTCCGCACCGATCATCTCCAGCGTCGAGCCGTCCTCGTCGAAGCGATCCAGCGCATCCGGGTCGAGGCGTCCGACCTCGATCAAGGTGGCGTAGAGGACCAGCGCGTAGTGGGCGGGCGAGAAGATGAACCGGTCCCGGTCGGGCGCCGGCGCACCGTTGAACCTGCCACCGGACTCGAAGTCGGGGTTGGTGGCGCTGGGCACCCCGGGGAAGGGGCGCGGCGTGGTCGGGCCGACGACCGGGCCGAGGTGCAGCACACGGCCGTAGAGCGCCGCGAAGATCTCCGCCGCCGACAGCGCCTGGCTGAGGTAGCCACCGTCGTTGCGCAGGACGTGTTCGAAGACGCGCAACCGGATCGCGTGCGCGATGGCGTCCGGTGCACGGTCGGCCGTCGAGGTACCCGCAGGGGATGTGTTCGTCATGTCGCGACCTCCTCGATCGCGGCCAGCATCCGCTCGACCTGGGTGCGGACGTCGCCGCGGTACAGCGCGCCCCCGATCAGCAGGCAGACATCGGGCCCGTAGAAGCGCACCATCTCCGCGACCCGGTCGACCGTCATGCCTCCACCGGGGGCTGGCAGCGCTGGCGCGAGATCGCCGAGCGGAGCGCGGCAGGCGTCGGCGATCGAACGGCACTGCTCCGGGGAGAACGAGAACCGCCCACCGTGGTTGGGGAAGATGGACACGTCCGCGCCGGCCAGGCGCGCGAACGTGCCGAACACCAGCTCGTGGGCGATCCCCGACCGCGGATCGGTCACGTGGGAGCCCAGCAGCGAGGGGTGCGCCATGACCACCACGTCGTCGGGGGTGCTGGCCGCCAACGACCGCATGGTGTCGAACCCGAACAACCCGGGCAGTAGCAGGACCCCACCGGCGCCGGCCTCGAGGGCGAACTCGACCCCGGCGTGCAGTTCGTCCGCGGGGAGGTTCAACGCTGGCAGGTAGATCGATCGCGGTTCCCCGCGCTGCTCGTTCGCCCGGTCGATGGCCGCCACCATCGCGGGCACCCGTTCGCGGAAGGCGGCGAACGGCTGCGTGGCGAACGAGTGATCGTCCTTGATCAGGTGCATCCCGCCGAGCGCCAGATCCTCCGCGATGCGGGCCAGATCGGCGATGGGGGTACCCATGGGTTTGAGCGCGGTGGCCAGCACCGGGCCGCCGTCCGGGGCGAACCGCTCACGCAGGCCGGCCACGCCGATGCCGGGCCCCGCGAACCGGCCGAGCAGGCTCGGGGGGAGCTCGACGTCGACCAGGCGGACCCCGGGCACCATCGAGATGTTGCCGAACAGCACGTTCAGCAGCTGCGGCAGTTGGCCGCCGGCGATCTCCGCCGCGTAGCTGATGCGGGCGTGCAGTTCGCCGCCGCGCCGGTCGGTCGCCTCGACCCGACCGATGATCTCCCGGCTGATGTCGTCGTCGGGGACCAGGTCGCGGGGGAACTCGATCGTCTGCTCGACCACCAGCTGTTCGAGGACGGCATCCGCATGCTCCGCGTCGCCGGCGATGACGTAGCTGGCGTCGATGCGTTCGCCCGACAGGTCGAGCGTGGTCGGGCGCAGCGGGGAGGCGGGCATGGGTGAACTATAGCGCAGGGAGTGAACGGATGTGCAGCATCCAGGGAGCGGGGCACCGACTGACGGGCGCGGTCGCGTCGAGCGACGGGAGCGGGCGTACCGAGCGACGGGAGCGGCGTACCGGGCGACGGGAGCGGCGTACCGGGCGACGCCGGCGAGTGCACCGACCCGGGTCCGACCCGGTGTCGCCGAGCGCCCTGACGGTCACGACCGCCCGGGTCGCTCCAGCAGGAACCGGGCGGTTACCTCGTCGGTCACCAGGCGGGTGAGGTAGCCCCCGGCGATGGCGCCGGCCAACGCCTCGCGCTTGTCAGGACCGCCAGCCATCGCCAGGCGGACGGGGATGGCGCGCAGCTCCGTCAGCGTCAGCCCGATGATCCGCTGCGACAGTTCGGTGGGGATCGGCCGGCCGGCGGCGTCGAAGAACCCGGCGGAGATCCCTCCGACCGCCCCGGTGTCGACGAGGTCGCGGATCGCCTCCGGCGGCAGCATCCCGTCCATGAGCAGGCCGGTCCCCGGCGCCATCCCACCGACCCCGAACACCGCGACGTCGGCTGCCCGGGCGAGGGACAGGGTGGCGGCGACGTCCGGCTCCGCCCGCAACAACCGGGCCGACTCCTCGCTCGCGGCGAGCACCGGCGCCGGCAGATGGCGAGCCTCGCCCTGGAACGCGCGCGCGAGCTCTTGAGCGACCTCGTGGGGGTGGGCGCGATCGCGGTGGCCCAACCGGCTGCCGGTGGCCGGGACGAAGACAGCACTCGAGGGCTCGTCGAGCTGGACGTGCGGTGGGACCTGCGCGACCGTCTCCGAGAGGCCGACCGCGACGGTCGTCACCGGTCGCAGCGCCGCTTGGAGGGCCTCCGCGCCGACGGTGCCGATCGAGCGCCGCAGGCGGTCGGTCTCCTCGAAGGTCGGCGCGATCCAGACCTGGTCGAGCCCGCAGGCGGCCTGGAGCTCGACCTCGAGGTCGGTGAAGACGGTCTCGTCGCTGTGGATCCGGATCTCGACCACGCCGGTGCGACGGGCTTCCGCAAGCAGCCGGGTCACCTTGACCCGTGAGACACCGAGCGTGTCGGCGATCTGCTGGTGGGTCAGTCCATGCTGGTAGTGCAGCCGCGCGACACGTCCGAGCATGCGGTCGGGACCGTCCGTCGTCGAGGGAGCGGGGCAGGAGCCGGATAGTACGTGGTGGACCTACGGGCCCCGGCCCGTGGGCGTCGGCACGTCGCCCCCTTGGGCCGGCGCCTGCCGGTCGCTTCGGATGGTGCCGTCGTCTGCCGGTCGC
>SKNP01000492.1 GCA_007120485.1 Nitriliruptoraceae bacterium | reverse complement strand
GTGACGACGTCACCGACGGGCTGACCCCGGCCCTCGACGACCTGTCCGCGCGGCGCCCCGACGGGGAGTGAGACCCCACGACTCCCGGTGCGGGGCGCGGATCCGCGCTCCGCACCGGTGAACAGCCAGGTCAGGTCGTCCGCCGG
This sequence comes from Nitriliruptoraceae bacterium, assembly GCA_007120485.1. Classification (GTDB taxonomy): domain Bacteria; phylum Actinomycetota; class Nitriliruptoria; order Nitriliruptorales; family Nitriliruptoraceae; genus SKTG01. The sequence continues at coordinate 2,800 of SKNP01000492.1, read as the reverse complement.
GAGCGTTCACGTCCGTCGCCGACGACCCGGCCGGATCCGAAGCCGACTGGTCGGTTCGTTCGGCGATCTGACGCTCAGGTCAACTCGCCGAGCTCCTGCCGCCAGTCGGTCGTGTCCAGCGTGTCGGCCAGGTCGGTGAGGAACCGGGCCGCGTCGGCGCCGTCGATGAGCCGGTGGTCGTAGCTCAGGCACAGGTACGTGCGGTGGCGGATCGCGACCTGGTCGTTGCCCGCTGCGTCCTCGACCACCACCGGCCGCTTCTCGATCTTCGGCGTCGCGAGGATCGCCGCCTCCGGTGGGTTCAGGATCGGCGTGTCGAACAGCGTTCCACCCGAGCCGGTGTTGGTGATCGTGAACGTGCCGCCGCTGACGTCGTCGGGCGACAGCTTGCGGTCGCGGGCCCGCGCGGCCAGATCGTTGAGGCGTGCCTGCAACGCCATCAGTGTGAGGTCCTGGGCATCGTGCAGCACCGGGACCATCAGGCCGGCATCGGTGTCGACGGCCAGACCGAGCCCGACGGTTCGGTAGTAGGTGACCGTGCCGGCGTCCGTGTCGATCGAGGCGTTGATCACCGGGTGGCGTGCGAGCGCCCACATCGTCGCGCAGGCGATGAAGGCCAGCGGCGACGGCGCAAAGCCGTGCCGTGCCACGGCGGCGTCCTTCAGTTCCCCGCGGACGTGCATGAGCCGGGTGACGTCGGCTTCCACCGCTGCGGTCAGTTGGGCGGTGGTCTGCAGGCTGGTGTGCATGCGGTCGGCGATGACCTTCCGCATCCGACTGAGCGGCTCGGTCACCTGTCGAGCGCCATCCGACGTCGTCGCATCCGCCGGAGGTGGCTCGGCGGAGGCCGTCGGCGCCTCGGCGGTCGACGTCGGTCCTGCGGTAGGAGCGGCGTCACGCGTCTGCGCGGCTGCTCGCACGTCCTCCGGGGTGATGCGACCCTCGGTGCCGGTGCCCACGAGGTCGGCTGCGTCGAACCCGTGCTCGCGCAGGAGCCGCTTGACGAGGGGGGAGAGCCGCTGCCGGCCGGGTCGCGCTGCTGCGGCGCCCTCGGCCGCGGCCGTCCGGACGTCGTCGGGTGTGATCCGGCCCCCGGAACCCGTCCCCGTCACGGTGTCGGGGTCGAGCGCGTGCTCGGCGAGCAGCCGGCGGACCAGAGGGGAGAGACGGCGTTGCGGATCCGGTGGGATGGTCGTTCCGGTCACCGCGCAGCGAGGTGACGTCGAGGTGTCCCCGTTGGTCGAGTCGTCGGCGGTGTCGCTCGGCGCGGGATCGTCGTCGCCGCCGGTCGCATCGTCGCCGGCGAGCTCGAGGATGGCCTGGCCGACCTCCACCTCGTCGTCGACCGCGACCAAGAGGCGCACGACCCGGCCAGCCATGGGGCTCGGGATCTCCGTGTCGACCTTGTCGGTGCTGATCTCCGCGATCGGCTGCTCGACCTCGATCACGTCGCCCTCGGAGATCAGCCACGCGACGATCGTGCCCTCGTTGACCGACTCACCCAGTTGGGGCAGCGGCACCGCGCGGGTCGTCCCGTCACCGTCCTGGGCACCCAACGGATTCCCTCCCACCCGACACGACAGCGTTCTGGAGCATAGCAATCGTTTGCTGCGACCGTCTATGCTGATGACCACGGAGCGAGATGCTCAGGCTCGCGATGAGGAAGGCCGTCGTGACCCCCGAGCCATCCCATGCAGGAGCGGACGCCGTGACGGAGATCCCGCTCGGTGCTGCTTGGACCGACGGGTGAGCGGTATCGATCGCACCTTGGTGCTCGAGTTCGCGATCATCCTGGTCGCGATCGGGGTCGGGTCCTTCGTCAAGGGTGTCACCGGCAGCGGCTTGCCGCAGATCGCGATCCCGGTGATGGCGGTGTTCTTGGGCGTCGAACGCGCCGTCGTGCTCATGGCGATCCCCGGGGTGGTGACCAACTCCTGGCTGATGTGGCGCTACCGAAGTCAGCTGCGAGCGACCCGCGATCTGCCGATCCTGCTCGCTACCGGCACGGTCGGGTCGATCGCCGGGACCTACAGCCTCGACGTCCTCGACCCGGCACTCCTCGCGCTGGTCCTGGCCCTGATGATCGTGGTGTACATCGTGATGGTCACCAGCAGCCTCGAGGTCCACCTCAAGCCCGAGTACTCGCGGTTGACGTCCGGGCCGGTCGGGTTGGCCGCTGGTGTGCTGCAGGGTGCGACCGGCATCTCGGGCCCGTTGTTGACCGCCTACATCCACGCCTACCGGCTGCCGAAGGCCGTGTACGTCGTGTCGCTGGTCACCCTCTTCCAGGTCTATGCCGTGGTGCAGGTGATCACCCTGTGGCAGGTCGGGCTCTACACCGGTGGCCGACTGGTCGAGAGCTTGCTGTCGTTGGTCCCGATGATGTTGATCCTGCCGCTCGGGGCCCGGTACGCGAACCGGATCAGCCAGCGGGCCTTCGACCGCTGGGTCCTCGCGCTGCTGGCCGCCACCGCCGGGAAGCTGCTGTGGGACGGGGTGACGGGGCTCTGGTGAGTCAGCGGCGTGCGGAAGTACCGGGTGGCGCCGAGCCTCCGATCGGTCGGGTACCCGGGTCGATAAGGTCGCGCTTCGGGTCGGGAGGCCGCCGAACCGCCTCGAGGGGAGCCAGATGGTCACGCAGCAGCCGATCACGCTGCGCGACGTCGCGCGCGCGGCGGAGGTCCACCCGTCGACGGCGTCACGGGCGCTCAACGTCGAGACGCGCCCGCTGGTCAACGACGGCACCGTCGCCCGGGTCCTGGCCGCTGCGGAAGCGCTGGGCTACGAGCCCAACTCGCTG
>SKNP01000261.1 GCA_007120485.1 Nitriliruptoraceae bacterium | reverse complement strand
GGACTGGGTGCCGATCGTGCTCCACAGGTCGGTGTCCCGCGGCCTGTAGGGCGGGCAGGCGGGAGGTGTGGAGCGTTGCGGGGACCAGGTGGCGATCGTGTTCCACAGGTCGGTGTCCCGCGGCCGGGAGGGCGGGCCGGCGGGATGTGTGGAGCGTTGCGGGGGCTGGGTGCCGATCGTGCTCCACAGGTCGGTGTCCCGCGGCCGGGAAGGCAGGAGGTGTGGAGCGTTGCGCGGACCAGGTGCTGACGGCGCTCCACAGGTCAGGTGGACCGGACCACGGTGGTCGCACCGGTCGGGAGCGCGACCGATCACGTCGGCGGGTCGACCTCGATCGTCTGGATCCACGCCGGCGGGGGTCGGGGCGGACCGGCGCCGTCCGGGCCGGGGATCAGCACCGCGATCACGCCCTGGTGCGGCGGTGGTGCGTGCGGCCAGGGCGTGGCGCCGTCGGTCAGGACGACGATCAGGTGCGGCCGCCGACGGTGCGCGGCGAGGTGGTCGATCGCGGGCCGCAGGTCGGTGCCGCCCCCGCCGGTGATCGGCAGGTCGGCGGCACGTCGCAGCCGGGGGACCTCGTGGACGGCCGCATCCGCGGTGACCACGATGCGGTCGTCCGCCCCGATCCCGGCGCGGACGCAGATGGCGTCGAGCTCGGCCAGCGCCGTCCGCAGCTGTCCATCGCTCATCGACGCCGAGGTATCGAGCACGACGCCGACCCGCAGTACCGGCTGCACCATCCCGGGGGTGACCACGTTCGCGATGCGGCGGCGGCCGGGACGCCGGTAGCTGGTGTCGAGCCGACCCGCCCGCACCGCCAGGCCGCGTCGGACGGCTCGCGCGAGCTGTCGGCGCCAGTCGATGGTCGGTGGGTCGAGCTGTCGTGCGGCCCAGCGAGTCCACCCGCCGGGGACGCGTCCGGCGCTGGTGCCGTCGCCGGCGGCGTGGCCGATGTCGTGGGCGACGCGTCGGCGGATCAGGTCCTGCTCGAGGTCACTGCGGGCCGGATGGTCACCGTCGTCAGCGTCCAACTCGACCTCCAGCGTCCGGCCGCCGGCGCCGGACCCGCACCGCGGATCCCCCGATGCGTCGAACCGTTCGCCCACGGCGTCGAGGTAGGCCTCGGCGAGCTGGCCGTCAGGCCGTCCGAGCCATGCCGGGGTGATCGGCTGGGCGGGCAGCGGGATCCCGACGGCGAGCAGGTCGTCGTTGATCTCCGCGTCGGCCGCGAGGTTCCACCGCAGGGGGTCCACGCCGCCCTGGTCGGCGGCGCGGGCGTGATGGTCGCGCAGCAGGTGGCCGACCTCGTGGAGCAGCACCCCGGCCAGCTCCTCGATCGTCCACCGCTCGAGCACGTCCGGGTCGAGGTAGAGCCGCCAGTGGCGGTCGACACCGATCGTGCCCAGACCGGCGCTGGCCACCGGGGTGGTCTCGAACAACGCGGTCGCCAGGTACGGCATCCACTCCAGCGCGAGCAGGCGGGCGGCCGCGAGCGTGTCCCGCTCGTCCGCGGTGACCGGCCGTGTCCGTGCCGCCGGTGCCACGCCACCACCTCGACGTTGATCACCAGGCCCGGGAGGTCGCGGCGTCATACGCGGGTGCCGCCGCGCGTGCCGCGCGTGTCGCGGAGCGAGTGCGAGCGAGAAGCGTTCCTCACGCCGACAGCAGCCCGGCGCGGGACAGGATCGGTTCGAAGTCGAGGACCGCGTCGGGGATGGGGGCGTGGGCGGGACGGGCGGCGAACAGGGTGCGGGCGGCGACGGCCGCGACGTCGACGGGGACCTGCCGGGCGATCTCCCAGGCGGCCAGCCAGGCGTCCGCGGTCCCGCGGGCGACGGCGATCGAGGCGACGCCGGCCAGCAGCGCGAACCGCTGGTCGTCGCGCAGATCCGGGTCGAGGTCGACGAGCCCGTCGAGCACGGCGGCCGGTTCCGGCAGGTCGCTGTGGCGGACCCAGGTCAGGAACTCCATGCCGGCCGCCTCGCCGACCAGCCCGACCGCCGCTAGCCGTCGCGCTTCCTGCGCGTCACCCGGCAGATGGGCCAGCACCCGTTGCAGGTGATGCCAGGTGCGCGGGCTCGGCCAGGCGCCGCCGCCCTCGCCGGGGCCGGTGGGGCACGCGTCGAACCGCTGCGGGCGGGCCCGCAGGAACCCGACGACCTGGCCGGTCGCGCGGGCGCGATCGGCGTCGGTGGCCGGTCGCAGGACGGTGTCGTCGCGTTGCGCGGTCGCGGCGTCGAACCCGGCGGTCAACCCGTCGGCGAAGGTGTCCAGGTCGGGCCGGTGGGTCAGGTGCAGGAAGCGGTTGGCGGTGGGCGGCTCCAGCTCCCAGCCGCCCGCGGCGACGTCGGCCGGGTTGGCGGCTGCCACGATCCGGGTCGCGGCCGGCAGCGCGAGATCGCCGACGACCTTCTCCATCGCCACCCGCAACATCGCGGCCTGGACGGCGGGCGGGGCGGTCGACAGCTCGTCGAGGAACAGGTAGCCGCCGTCGGCCTCGACCAGCTCACGGGCCCATCGCGGCGGGGCGAGCACCACCGACCCGTCCGGCTGCACCACCGGGAGGCCGGCCAGGTCCGCCGGTTCACGCAACGAGCCGATCACCGTCGCGGTGTGGACCTGGTCCAGCCGGCCGAGCGTCGCGATCAGCCCGGACTTGCCCGTCCCGGGCGAGCCCCACAGCAGCACGGGCACGTCGGCGCGTCCGGCGGCGCGCAGCACGGTCAACAGGTCGTTGGTGGCGGTCATCGTCAGGTGGCTCCCGGTCAGCTCGTGGACGTCGAGGTGGCAGGTGGTTCGAGGTCAGGGCGTGGACGTCGAGGTGGCAGGTGGCGCGCTCAGCGCGAGCGGCCGGTTGGTGCTGCGGCCGGCGGCGCCAGGGTCGGGGGGCGGTCGGGTGGGGTCGGGGGCGGGGGGCGGGTGCGTTGGGGCGGGCTGCGGACTCGGGGCGGCCCCATCGTGG
>SKNP01000240.1 GCA_007120485.1 Nitriliruptoraceae bacterium | reverse complement strand
GGACGACCTCCACCATGGTGGAGACGTCCACCTGCTCGAAGATCAGCAGCCGGCGTCCCCGGCGGAACGCCTGCACCTGCGGCTGCTCAGCGACCGCCCGCGCGACGCACGCGATCACGAAAGCCGTGAAGGACCAGGCCTCACCGGTGCGCTCGCGCTGGACCCGCAGCCGCTGCCGAGCCCGGCTGATGTCGACCTCGAGCAGGCCCTCCATCGGGTTGCGTCGGGCGAGCGCCGGCATCATCTCGATCTGCGGCACCCGTGCCGCCGGGACGCGTCGGACCTGCCAGCCGGCACCGGATCCGTGCCTGGTCATGCGGTCCTCCGGTGCGTTGCGTCCGGGTTCCAGCGTCCCCCACCCGGGCCTGGCGTCCAGGGTCCGACGGCCCCACCCGCCGGCAGCGGCGAACGCCGGGTGTGGGCGTGGCGCGCGCCCGGGTGTGCGTGCGGGGCTTCCCCCACACCGGCGCCGGACGTACGGTCGAGGTCTCCGAGAGGGAGGTGCGAGGTGCGCCGATACCTCGTGGTCGCCAACCAGACGCTCGGCGGGGACGAGCTGCTCGACCGGATGCGGGCGGCTGCCGACGAGGGGCCATGCACGATCCACGTCATGGTCCCCTCCAGTGCCGACCCGACCGAGGCGTTCCACGACGGTGACGCCGACCGCAAGCTCGCCCGCGAGCGGCTCGATGCGGCACTGGCCCGCTTCGGGGACCTCGACGCCACCGTCACCGGCGAGGTCGGGGACCCACGACCCGCTGACGCCGTCGGCGACGTGCTGCGCCGCGGCGAGCGCTTCGACCGGGTCGTGGTCTCCACGCTGCCGGCGGGCGTGTCCAGGTGGCTGCGTCTCGACGCGGTCAGCCAGATCGAACGGGCCGTCGACGTCCCCGTCGAGCACATCACCTTCGATGCGAAGCAGGAGGCCAAGCGGGGGAGCTGACGTCCCAGCGCCAGCTGCTGAGCACGATGGCTTCCGCCACCGCCCGGTGCCGCCAGCCGCCGTCAGCCGTTCGGCACGGTGGGCTGCTGCCACGGTCGTGGTGCGGCCCACCGTGCCGTCGCCGGGAGGATCAGATCCAGCCCTCCTCCCACGCGCGGTGGGCCGCGGCGTGCCGTGAGTCGACGTGCAGCTTGCCCATCGCGTTCGACAGGTAGTTGCGCACCGTGCCCGGGGCGAGATGGACCTCCCGGGCGATCGCGTCGACCGAGACACCGGTCCGGGCGGCGCGGAGCACGTCCAGTTCCCGGTCGGTCAACGGGCAGTCGTCCTCGGTCAGTGCGGACGCCGCGATATCCGGATCGACGTAGCGCCGGCCGTCGGCGACGTCTCGCAGGATCTCCGCCAGCCGCGCGGCCGGCGTGGTCTTCGGTACGAACCCGGCGACCCCGGCCGACAGTGCCCGACGCAGCACGCCGGGTCGGGCGTGGCGGGTGACCAGGACCACCTGGGTCGGCAGGCTCGCGCGGATCTGCTCGGCAGCACGCAGCCCGTCGGCGGGTGGCATCTCCAGGTCCAGCACGGCGATGTCGGGGCGGTGCTCGACCGCCAGGTCGACGGCCGCGGTGGAGGTGGCGGCCTGCGCGACGACCTCGAGGTCGTCCTCGAGGTCGAGCAGTGCGGCCAGGGCGCCGCGGATCAGGTCCTCGTCGTCGGCCAACAGCAGCCGGATCACGCCCCACCCCCGCCGCTCGGCTGCCCGTCGGTCCCGGCCGGACGTGGCCGAGGGAGTTGAGCCCGCACCTCGAACCGGTCATCGACGTGGCCCCAGGTCAGCGATCCGTCCGCGTGGTGCAGGCGCTCGGCGAGGTCATCGAGCCCGCCGCCGGTCGGTTGCCGACGGACCGAGCCGGGCAACTCGGTGGTGACCCCGTCGTTGACGACCGTCAGCTCGACCCGATCATCGACGGCCAGCGAGACCACCGCCCGGGTCGCCGCGCTATGACGCAGGATGTTGGTCACGGCCTCTCGGACCACCAGACCGAGCAGGTGCCGGTCGGACTCCGGCAGCTCATCGCCGTTCAGTCGGGGATCGACGTGGAGCTGGGTGTCGATCCCGGCTGAGTCGAGCACCGTGCTCGCGTTGGTGATCTCCGCGCTCAAGGTGGCGCGCCGGTAACCCTGGACCACCGCTCGGGTGTCCTGAAGCGCATCGGACGCGAGCTCGTGGATCGCCGTGATCTCGTGTTCCGCTGCCGTCGGCTCCTGGCGCAGCAGCCGGGCGGCGAGTTCGCTCTTGAGCGCGATGACCTGGAGGTTGTGGCCCTGGATGTCGTGGAGGTCGGCCGCGAAACGCAGTCGTTCGTTGGCGACCGCCAGCGTCGCCGCGGTCCGGCGGGCGTCGTTGAGCTGGACGACGACCTGCCACGACCAGATCGTGGCGAGCGTCAGCGTGATGGCGAACCCGGCCACCAGAGCCGCGGTGATCACGGTGGCGGCGGCGTCCTCCACACCGAGGACGGTGCCGAGCCCGGCGCCGGCGGCGGGCAGCAGGATCACGACGAGAACCGCGGCGAGGTGGCGCTGCCGACGTGGGAGCGACGCAAGCGCGAGCGAGGCGACCATGGCCGGGGCGAAGGCCCACAGGAACGGGTCCTCGGCCAGCAGCCACGTCACGGCGACGACGGCCGATGCGATCCCGCCGACGATCGTCCACAGGTGCCGTTCCCTCCGGCTGACGGGCGACGAGCCGGGGGTACGGGGGATGTGGTGCTCGACGAGGCGCACGAGCGCGACCACCACGACCAAGACCGCGACCAAGGACGCCGTCCCGAGGGGGTCCGGCGGGAAGGGGACCGGTCCGGTGAGCGCCGGTAGGACCAGCAGCACGACCGCGGCGCTGACGATGCTCCAGTAGGTATAGCGCTGGAAGTTGCGGAACCCGGTGTCCGTCGCGCCGACGGGGTCCTCGGGCGTAGGCGAGGCCCGGCGCTCCTTCGAGGCAGACGGGCCCTCGGGCGACGTGGCGGCGTCGGCCCGGGGTAGGTGGTCGGTCGTTGGATCCATGCCGGCCATCCTGGCAGCTGGAGCCCCGAACCGCTCGTGACATCCGTCATCGGAGCGTGTGAGATCGTCACCGGTGAAGCTCGAGCTCCGGCACTACCTGGCGGTCGCGGTGGCCGGCATCGTGGCGGCATGGAGACGACACCGAACCTCACGACCGCCGGACCCGCCCACGACGCGGGTCCTCCGCCGACGACCGTCGCACCGGGGTCCGCCCGGCGCGGCAGCCTTCCGGACCGTCCCGTCATGCTTACGGCCCGCGCGTTGCGGTGCCGCTACGGCGCTTTCGAGGCCGTCCGGGGGATCGACCTGACCGTCCACGAGGGCGAGTTGTTCGCGCTGCTCGGGACCAACGGTGCCGGCAAGACCACCACGCTGGAGACGTTCGAGGGCCATCGTGCCGCGGACGACGGGACCGTCGAGGTGCTCGGCCTCGACCCACGTGCGCATCATCGCGAGCTGGCGGCGAGGACCGGGGTGGTGTTCCAGCAGTCGGGCCTGCCCGCCGAGCTGACCCCCCGCGAGGTCCTGCGGCTGTGGTCGCGGCTCACCCCCGACGCGCGCCGCCACCTCGACGTCGATGAGGCGCTGGCGCGGGTCGGGCTCGGCCACCGCGTCGCGGTCCGGATCCGGCAGCTCTCCGGTGGCGAGCGCCGCCGACTGGACCTGGCGGTCGCCCTGCTCAACGACCCGGAGCTGGTGTTCCTCGACGAGCCGACGACCGGGATGGATCCCGAGGCGCGGATGCGGACGTGGGGGATCATCCGGGAGCTGTTGGCCGACGGGGTGACCGTGGTGCTGACCACCCACTACCTCGAGGAGGCCGAGGCGCTGGCCGACCGCCTCGCGATCATGCACGAAGGTCGTCTCGCGACCGCGGGCACCCTCGCCGAGGTGGTCGCTGCACAGCCGGGGACCATCCAGGCCGAGCTGCCACCTGACGCCCCGCAGCTCCCGCCGTTCCCGGAGAGACGCCACGACGGATCGAGCGCCCGACTGGAACTTCGGACCACGCAGCTGCAGCGCGATCTGACGCGCCTGCTGCGCTGGGCAGAGGACCACGACGTGGAGTTGTCCGGACTCCAGGCGGCGGACGCGTCCCTTGCGCAGGTCTTCCACGAGCTCTCAGCAGGCGAGGTGCTGGCCGAGGGCGACCTCACCGACCCGGAGGCCCGACCATGAGCACGACCATCGCGTTCCTGCACACCGAGCTGACCCTGCTCCGCCGTGACACGACGGCGTGGGCCACCGCGATCGCCCTGCCGTTCGTGTTGGGGGCCTGGTGGATCACCACCGACCCTCCGTTCGCCGACGGGATGGGCGCGATCGTCGCGCTCCAGGTGGCGACGCTGCTGATCTTCAGCCTGCACACGGTCGGCACGATGGCGCTGGCCAGCCGGCGTGAGCAACTGGTCCTGAAGCGGTGGCGGACCTCCCAGGCAAGCCCCCTGAGCGTGCTCATGGGCACGATCGGCGTCCCGGCGGGTCTCGTCGTGCTCCAGGCGGCCGTGCTGACCGCACTGACCATGGCCGCCAGCGACACGGCGCCCGCGAGTGTCACGATGCTGGCCGTGGGCGCCCTGTCCGGCGTGGCCGTCGTCGGTGCCCTGACCTTCGTCGCTGCCGCGTTCACCCGGTCCGCTGAGCATGCGATGATCACCACCTTCCCGGTGATCATCGTGGTGATGGCTGGGACGGCGTGGTCGCTGATGCGTCCGTTCGACGCGTTCGACTGGCCGGTGCTGGCGGTTCCGGGCGGGGCCATGACCCAGCTGCTGCAGCTCGGTTGGGAAGGGCCGACCGACGGGTCCGGCGCGGCTGCGTGGCTGTCCCAGGCGGCACCCGGCCTGGTGGCCACCGTCGTGCTGACCGCGCTGGGCACGATCGCGGCGCGGCACTGGTTCCGGTGGGAGCCGCGCCCCTGACCGGACGGGTGCCCGGGACCCGGGTGGGTCCCCGGGGCCCGGACGGTCATCCGACGGTCGTCGACGGTGGTTGATCGTCGGCGTCGCCGGCCGGCAGGCGGCCCGCCGCCAGCCGTACCTGCAGCCAGCGGCCCATCGCGGCGACCGGCGGCAACAGCAGCAGGCAGATCCCGAACCCGATCGCCAGTTCCACGCCGACGTCGGCGAGGCCGGCGCCTTCCACCCCGACCGCGTAGGCCGGCTGGAGGAAGTAGTACGCCGGCATCAGGTAGGCGGGCCAGGTCGGGAGGTCCGGCCAGACGAAGAACACCGCCGGCAGGAAGATGATGATCCCGACCGCCTTCCACGCCGCGAACAGCGTGTTGGTGTCGCGCGACCAGGACCCCAGCATCAGGCCGAGCTCGGCCATCATCACCGCCCCCAACGCGACGGCCAGGACGACCGCGAGCGGCGCCACGCCGAACGCGTCGTTGAGGGTCAGCGTCACCAGCCCGGCGATCATCCCGAGCAGCACGCCGAACGCGCCCTTGGCCAGCAGCACCTCACCGACCGATGCCGGGCTGGTCAGCAGCGCCTGCAGCGTGCCGTGCTCCTTCTCCTCGACCAGGCTGGAGGCGGGCACCATGCCGCCGGGGATCGCGACGGCGTAGAGGACCAGCAGCGGGACCAGCCGCAGATCGATCGGGAGCCCCGCCTCACCCACGTCCACGACCTCGACGGAGGCGCGCGCCTCGTCGCCGGCGACCTCCCGGACGAGGTCGAGGACGGCGACGGTCAGCACCGACCGGTCCACCGGCAGGCTCTCGCCGCTCAGCCACAGGCCCAGCGCGGGACGCTCGCCCGTCCGCACCGCCTCGTCGAAGCCGGCGGGCAGGACCAGACCCGCATCCAGCCGGCCGTCGGTGACCTCCACCTCGACGTCCCCGGCCGTTGGCAGGACCCGGACGTCGACACCGTCGAGGTGGTCGGCGGCGGCCACGATCGCGGAGCTGCCCTCGTCGACGATGCCGAGACTGGGTTGGTCGGCGAACAGGCCCCCGAAGACGCCGCGGATCAGCACCGTCAGCACGATCGGGACGATCAGGGCCCACAGCACCACCGGGGACCGCGGCCCGAGCCGCAGGTCCTTGCGCAGGATCGACCAGGTCCGCGCGAGGCTCATCACCGCTCCCTCCCTCACATCCGTCGGAGACGTGCGTGCAGTACCGCCGTACCGGCGCCGAACACCGCCACGCACCACGCCGCCAACGCCGCCAGGTGCGGCCAGACCTCCGCCAGCCCGTCGCCGTGGCCAGAGGTACGCAACAGGACCTCCACGAGTCCGTAGCTCGGCAGCGCACGGATCCACAGCGCCGGCGTGCCTGGGAACAGCACCGCGAACGCCGGGATCATCAGCGGGATGAACAGCACGACGCTGACGAAGACGATCCCGATGAAGTCCTTCCCAGTCGCGCCGGCGAGGAGCCCGAACCCGGTCGCCAAGACCGCGCCGAGCGCCAACGCCAGCAACACCGTGCCGAGCGCGTGCCCGAGCGCACCCGTGACCAGCGCGATCAGCAGTGCCTGGCCGAAGGCCAGCACGGCCCCGAACAGCGTCTTGGCGGCAAGCAGGTCCCCGATGCGTGCTGGGGTCACCAGGACCGCGGTGACGGTGCGCTGGGCGATCTCGACCGCGACCAAGGAGGCGAGTGCGAACATCTCCATCAGCAGCACGAGGAACACCAGCATCGGACGGAGCTGATCGCGCATCGTCAGCGGTGCATCCGACCGGTCGACCCCGAGGACCATCTCCTCGAGCTCGGGGACCGCGACCGGCGGCTCCTCGCCGGCGATCGTGAACGCCAGTTCGCGGACGGCACCGGCCAGGGCAGGCCGAAGTGCCTCGGGAGCGTCGCCGGCGAGCAGGAGCGTCACGGTCGTCGGCTGCCCGCCGGCGACACGGTCGAGGAAGTCGGCGGGGAAGTCGAGCCCGGCCACGACCTCCTCACCGTCGGCGACCGCTCGCTCGAGCTCACGTGACGAGCTGTAGTCGACGATCTCCAGGCCCTGCTCGCCTGCCTGATCGAGGCCGTCGTCCAACGCGTCGGGTGGTGCGCCCCGCTGCTCGAGGAGCAACTCCAGGTCGGGCAGGTGCACGCCGATCGGAGCCGTGGCCTCCACCGAGGCAGGCAGCAGCCAGAACAGCCCGCCGAAGAACACCAGCGAGAGGATGCTGATGAACAGGTAGAACCGGTCGCGGGCGAACAGGCGCACGTCCTTGGCGATGATCGCCGCGACCGCGTTGGCCCTGCCGCCCATCGCGTGTCCCCCTACTCGAGCCGTCGGCCGGCGAGCTCCACGAACACGTCCTCGAGCGTCGCTTCCTCGGTGTGGATCGTCAGCAGGTCTTCACGTCCCATCAGCGCCTGCAGCTCGCCGCCGGCGGCCACGTCGAGCGGGATGGCGACCTCCTTGACCTGGCCGTCCTCGCGGTAGCGCACCCGGACGGCCCGCTGTCCGTGGCGGAGCTTGAGCTGTTCGGGTGCTTCCAGGGCGAGGATGCGGCCCTCGTCGATGAAGGCCACCCGGTCGGAGAGCTCGTCCGCCTCGTACATATCGTGGGTGGTCAGCAGCACCGCGACGCCTCGTTCGGCCTCCTCGCGGATCAACGTGCGGATCGAGCGCGCCGAGACGGGGTCGAGTCCGTCGGTGGGCTCGTCCAGGAACAGCACGTCCGGGCGGTTGAGCAGCGCTCGTGCCACCGTCAGGCGCTGGCGCATCCCCTTGGAGTAGTCGCTGACCCGATCGCGCCCCCGGGTGGCCAGCCCGACCCGCTCCAGTAGGTGATCGAGGTCGACGTCGGACCGACCGAACAGTCGGGCGAAGAACGCCAGGTTCTCGCGACCCGTCAGGGTGGGGTAGAGGTTCTTCTCCTCGAAGACGACGCCGATGCGCGACTGGATCGCGGTGCGCTGCTGGGGCATGGCCATACCCAGGATCTCGATCGATCCGGCCTGTGGCCGCAGCAGGCCGATCAGCATCTTGATCGTGGTCGACTTGCCGGCACCGTTCGGTCCGAGCAGCCCCAGGACCTCGCCGGGTGCGATGGCGAACGACACCCCATCGACGGCAACCCGATCGCCGTAGACGAAGCGCAGGTCGGTGGTGTGCAGCGCGCTTGCCATGGCTCGAACCTACGCCTGCGTCGGTGATCCTGGCCAGGGTCCTTGTCCTCCCCGGTGTCCAACGGGGACGCCTAGGACGCGGTACGCGGTCGGCGAGCGGTCGCTGACGTGACCCGTCAGGTGGTGCCGTTCGTACCGTCGGTGTCCCCGTCGTCGACGGCCCTGACCCGCTGACCGTCGGTGTGGTGATCGTCCGTGGCGGTGGTGCCCGGGTCCGGCTCGGTGCGGTCGAGGTCGTCCACCTCGGTACCGGCAGCGTTCGGATCGGTGTCGTGTCCGGGGAGTCGGTCGGAGAGGTGGCTGGCGGTCTCGCGTGCATGGGACGCGAGGTCCTCCATGCGGTCGCGGGCCTGTTCACCGAGCCCTTCCATGCGGTCGCGTGCCTGTTCCCCGAGGTTCTCCGCGCGTGCGCGGGACCGAGCGGCCAGGTCCTCCGCCGTCGTCCTCGCGCGCTCGCGCGCTTCGGTCGCGCGCTGCCGGGCCTGGGTCGCCCGCTGCTCGATCTCGTGTTCCTCAGCGATCTGGGCCATGCGTTCGCGGGCGTGGGCGACCGCTTCGGCCATGCTCTGCCGGTAGCGCTCCAGGTTCTCTCGGGCCGTCGCGGTCGGCGACGCCGGTGACGAGTACGGCGGCCACCAAGGCGCGTCCGGATCCGGGTCGGGGTAGGTGCCCTTCAGTTCCTCGCTGCGGTCCATCATCGTCGCGGCGATACGGCCCGTGAGCGCTGACGGATCCTCGTCCGACCGTGGGATGAGCACGTCCATGGTCATGGTCACGGTTGCGCCCCGTTCGGGGATCGTCACGACGGGGGAGAACCCGCGTTGTGCGCCGAAGTGGGTCACGACGAGCACGTCCGCGCCGGCTTCCAGGGCGAGCCGCGCCGCACCGTGCCGCAGTGGAAGGAGCGAGCCGTCGTGGGTGGTGGTGCCCTCGGGGGCGATCAGGACGGTGCCACCGGCCTGCAGCCGTGCCACGGCGTCCCCGTAGGCGGCCTCGCGCCCGGAGCCTTCCGTGCGCGCGACCGGGATCGCCCCCGCACGGCGGGCCAGCTTGCCGACGACCGGAGTATCGAACAGTTCCGTCTTGACCAGGGGCTGGACCCAATGTCGGAGCCCGCGCCACACCGTGTAGGCGACCAGGAACGCATCGACGTTGGAGGTGTGGTTGAAGACCACCACCAAGGGCCGATCGCGAGGTGGGACGACCTCGGGGCGACGGACACGCAGCCGCCACCTGAACACCCCACGCAGCACGCCGAGCACGACCGCCACCGCCAGCCGCCATGCACCCGGGGGACCACTTCCCGGTGATCGGATCGCCCCTGGCATCGCGCCCCTCCTGTGCGTCGCTCACGTCAGCGGTGCTCAGGCGGCGGGCGCCGTGAGCTGTCTGCCCGGGACGAGGATGGCACCTCGGGCCGGGTTCCGCGAAGTCGCGCCGATCGCCCGACCGTCCGACGTGAGCCTCCATGACGATCCGGTCACGATGGACGGGCGACATCCCGCAGCAGCGCGTCGATGGTGTCGTCGATGAGTCGATCCGGGTCCTCGACGGGGGCCAGAAGCAACGTGACGAGCAGCGTGGCCAGGAAGCTCCGAGCGATGGCTTCGGCCTGACTGCCGGTCATGCCGGTGCCGCTGAGGTCGGCTTGCAGCTGCGCGCCGAGGGCGGCGGTCGTGGTGTCGAGGTAGCGGCGGAACATCTCGCCGTGCGCTGGATCCTCGGCCCGGAGCATGATCCGCAGGACCTCCCCACGGTGCTCCACGGTCCGTGACACCGCGTCGGCCAGCGCCCGAAGGAGGCCGCGTGGGTCGCCGGCGTGGTCGTCGATGAGCTCGGCCAGGTCTGCCTGGGGACTGCGTTCTGCCAGGAGCGTCTCCAGCAGGGCGCTCTTGGAGGGGAAGTGGTAGAAGACCATGCCCGTCGACGTCCCGGCGCGTTCGGCGATCGATCGCGTCGTCGTGGCCGCGAACCCGTCGGTGGCGAAGAGCTGCTCGGCCGCGTCCAGCAGCCGCCCTCGTGCCGATCCGCGTGGACCACCGTGGGTGCCCGGTCGGCGTTGCTGGCCTTCCTCCGTGCTGCTCACTGGGTCGTCCTGTTCCCGTACCGAGGTGAGCGCGCAGCATCGCAGGCTGCTGTACGACTCGCGATAGAACTGAGCGCTCAGTATAGTTTCTCGCGATCGATCCCTTCCCTGGCCTGGAGTTCCCCATGGCATCACGGTTGTCTGCACTCAGCCGTCCCGCGACGCGGTGGCCCGGCACCGTGCTGGTGCTCCTGCTCCTGCTGACCGGGGTCGGTGGGTTCGCCGCCAGCAGCCTGGTCATGGAGACCGACCTCGCGGAGTTCGGTCGGGACGACTCGGCGATCGTGCAGGGCCGTGATCGTGTGGTGGCCGAGTTCGACCGCAGCAACGCCGCCGTGCAGGTCATCGTCGATGCCGGGGAGGACGGCAACGTCTTCACCGACGTGGGCCTGACGCGCATGGGCGAGGTCGAGTCGATCGTGCGTGATGAGCTGGGGGAGGATCTTCGCGTCGACGCCGAAGGTGCACCGCGGCTGCGGTCGCTCGCGGGGCCGATCAACGCTGAGTTGGATCGGTCCTCCCAGCTTGGTGACGACATCGGCGACGCCGAGGTTGCCGCTGCGGCCAGCCGGGTCCTGGGTCGCAACCCTGAGCTGACCACGTTGATCAGCACGGATGCGGAACCGCAGGCTGGCACCGCCCAGGCCGTGACCTTGCTCGCTGAACTCGAACCCGAACTGGACACGCAGGAACGGCTCGAGGCCGCCGACCGGCTCCGAGAGCAGCTCGGGATCGATGACGACGGGTTCCAGAGTGGCTTCAGCGGGCTCGAGGTGATCATCTCCAGCCTCGAGCTGACCAACGATGCCTTGCAGGCCGAGACGCAACGTGAAGCACCGATCCTGCTGGCCCTGGCGATGCTCGCGGTCGTGCTGGTGCTGCTGTGGTTGCTGCGGTCGGTGTTCGACGTCTTCGTCAGCCTGCTGGGCATCGTGGCGACGGTCATCT
>SKNP01000274.1 GCA_007120485.1 Nitriliruptoraceae bacterium | reverse complement strand
GACCACGTCGGGTTGGACGACGACGACCGTGGCTGGTGGGTCACGGTGCGGGACCTGTGGACCATCAGCGGGTTCGTCCACGAGCTGCTCGACGCCGGTTGACGGGCCCGTCCGGTCTTGCGTCGTGGCCGTCCGGTCGGGGAGCCGGGGCCGTCCGACGTCGGGCCGGGGCCGTCCGCGGCGGACGTGGTGACCATCGACCCTCGCCGCTCCGTCTGGCCTGACCTTCACTCGAAGCAGGAGCGGAGCGAGGAGCCACGTCGGTGGTGTCGCGCGCTCGGTACGACCGGGAGGCTGCCATGTCGTGCCCGACCATCCGCAAGCAGCCGGCGAGCCTGCCGGTCGAACCGAACCTCGTGGACTACGACGCGGAACGCGCCCGCTTCTGCTGGGCAGACGCCCGGGCGGACCTCGATGGGCTCCCCGATGGTGCCGGCCTGAACATCGGGCACGAGGCCGTGGATCGCCACGTCGCGACCCCACGTGGCGACCACCCCGCCATCCGGTGGCTGGGTGCTGACGGCTCGGTTCGGGAGCTGACCTTCGGCCAACTGCGCGAGGAGACCAACCGCTTCGCGAACCTCCTCGACCGGCTCGAGATCCGCGCGGGGGAGCGTGTCGCCACCCTTCTCGGTCACTCACCGGCCCTGACCATCGCCGCGCTCGGGACATGGAAGCACCGAGCGGTCCTCAGCCCGTTGTCCGTGGCGTGCGAACCGGGGTCGGTCCGCAGGCGCCTCACCTTCGGTGACGCCCGGGTGGTCGTGACCACCCGACAGCAGTACGAGCGGACGATCGTCGGCCACCGTGAGCAGCTCCCCGGTCTCCACCACGTGCTGATCGTCGACGGCCGGGATGACGTCCCCGCAGGGACGATCGATCTGGACACGTGGATGGCGGCGGCATCACCGCATCGAGTGGTCCAGCCGACCGACGCGGAGTACCCGGCGTTCGTGCACGTCGTGGAGGATCGGCACGGGCGACTGAAAGGCGTGGTCCACGTCCACGAGGCGATCGTCTCGCAGGTGGCGACCGCCCGCTTCGCGCTCGACCTCCACCGTGACGACGTCCTGTGGTGCAGCGCCGAGCCGGGATCGGTCACCCACCTGGCGTACGGCGTCATCGCGCCCCTCGCGTTGGGAGCGATCTCGGTCGTCGACGAAGCACCGGACGAGGGGGCAGGTTGGTGTTCGAGGATGGCGGAGCAGGGGGTCTCGGTCTGGTTCACGACGCCAGAGGCGATCCGCGCGGTCCTGGCCTCCGGCGATCCGCCGTGCGGGGACCGTGATCTCTCCGCTCTGCGGTTCGTCGCCAGCGGGGAACGTCCGCTGGCGGCCGGTGACCTCGAGCGCTGGGACCGGGCGTTCGGATGGCCGATCCACGAGATGTGGTCGCAGCCACAGACGGGCGCGATCGTGCTGGCGAACCTCGCGGCCAGCGACGTCCGTCCCGGATCGGTCGGTCGTCCGCTGCCGGGTTTCGAGGTCGCGATCGTGCGCCGCGTCGGAACCGCCGAGCACCGAGGTGTCCAGGAGATCGCCGACCGGGACACCGAGGGCGAACTGGCGGTGCGGGCCGGATGGCCGTCGATGTTCCGCCTGTACCTCAACGCGGCATCGGACACCCGCCGGAGCACCGTCGACGGGTGGTACCTCACCGGTGTCCAGGCGCGTCGTGACCGTGATGGCTACCTGTGGCTCTCCGACCCCGACCCTGCCCCGGACCCCGACCGCAACCCGAACCGACCCGCCGAACGCCGCCAGGCGGCGGCCGCCAGGGGAGACTGACGCCGATCATCGCGGGATCAGAGGCGGGCGTGGAGCCGCCGTGCCTGCTCCGCGGCCTTCGCGCGGATCTCGTCCGCGTCGACCCGGGTCGCAGCCCCGTCGTCGAACACCACCTCGCCGTCCACGACCACCTGCCGTGGTCGGACGCCCGGCGTGAACACCAGGTGCCAGGGGTCCATCGGGTCGTAGCTCCACGTGACCCGATCGCTGACCGTCTCCGGGACCAGTTCACGGCCGGTCTTCAGCCAGGACCACGCGGTGTCGGGGCTCGCGGTCACGTCGTCGGCGCGGTGGCAGAGGTAGGCCTGTCGGAACTCGTCGAGCATCGCTGCACCGATGCCGTCGGACCCGATGGCGACCGGGTTCTCGAACCGCATCGGGCGGGCGTAGCCGACCGAGTTGTTCAGGTTCGATCGGGGGTTGTGGACGATCGTGCCCGCGAGGTCGGCATCGGTGGGTAGGTGGACGCCGTGGGCCAGGACCCAGTCGTCGCGGGTCAGCGCGGCGAGGCGTTCCGGGGCGTCCGCATCCTGCGGCCCCTCGCAGACGTGGATGTGGACGCCGACGTCCAGCTCCGCGGCCAGCCCGGCGGCCGCCTCGAGGGTCTGGTCGGTGCAGGTGAAGGCGGCGTGGACCCCGACCAGCCCGCGGCCCCCCTCGGCGAGGAACCGTCGGTTCTCCTCCAAGCCCCGCGCCGCCCCGTCTGGGCCGTGGCGATCGGTGACGCCGTAGGCGCACACGACACGCACCCCTACCTGCGCGCAGGCCTCGGCGATCACCGACAGGCTGCCTTCGATGGCGTCCGGCGACTCGTGGTGGTCGATGATCGCGGTGGTGCCCTGTTCGAGCGCCTCCAGGGCGCCGAGCATCGCCGACCAGCGGATCATCTCCAGGTCCAGGGCACGGTCCAGACGCCACCAGATCAGCTCGAGGATCTCGCCGAAGTCGTGGGGTGTCCGTGGCGGTGGTGGCATGCCGCGGGCCAGTGCCGAGTAGAGGTGGTGGTGCGCGCAGACCATCCCTGGGGTCGTGGCGGACATGATGATGCTCCTCCGGCTGGATCGTTCAGGACCGGCTGTTGGGACCGCGTGGGAGGTACTGACCGTCACCGGCGCGACCGACGTACACGCCGTCCTCGACCACGACCTGACCGCGTAGGAGCACGGTCTCGGTCCGGCCGGTGACCTCCAGGCCGTCGTAGACCGAGATGTCGGTCGCCATGTGGTGGGTGTCCGCGGAGAGCCGGTGTCGGGCGGACGGGTCGTAGATCACCACGTCCGCGTCCGCTCCGGGCGTCAGCGCACCCTTGCGTGGGTGGAGACCCGCGAGCCGCGCCGGGTCGGTGCTGCAGACCTCCACCATCCGCTCGAGCGTCAGCCGACCGTCGATGACTCCCTGGTGGAGCAGGTCGAGCCGGTGCTCGATCGAGCCGACCCCGTTCGGGATGCGCGTGAAGTCACCACGCCCCACCTGCTTCTGCTCCCACGTGAACGGGCAATGATCGGTGGCCACGGCGTCGACCCGGCGCGTCGCGACCGCGTCCCACAGGGCTCGTTGGTGGCCGTCCCGCCGCCATCGCAGCGGGGGCGAGCACACGTAGCGCGCGGCGTCGAACCCGCCGGGCAGGTCCTCGATCGCCAGCGTCAGGTACTGCGGGCAGGTCTCCGCGAAGACCGGGAGGCCACGGTCGCGACCGTCGACCGCCGCCCGGAGCGCATCGGCGGAGGACAGGTGCACGATCGTCAGCGCACACCCGGCGATCTCCGCCAGGCGCACGACCCGTTCCACCGCCTCTGCTTCGAGCGATGCGGGGCGGGTCAGCAGGTGGTGGATCGGGTCGGTGTCGCCACGGGCGATGGCCTCCGCCCGCAGGGCATCGATCGCGATGCCGTTCTCCGCGTGCATCATCACCATCACGCCCAGGTCGGCAGCACGCTGCATCGCCTGGAGGATCCGACCGTCGTCGCTGTAGTTGGTCCCCGGGTAGGCGGTGAACAGCTTGATGCTGGTGACCCCCACCCCGGGCAGCATCGACAGTTCGTCGAGCGTGTCGGGGCGGACGTCGGTGACCATCAGGTGGAAGCCGTAGTCGGCACAGGCACGGCCGTCGGCACGCGACTGCCACCGTTCCACCCCTTCGATCAACCCGCCGGCGCGCTCCTGCCCGGCGTAGTCGACGATCGTGGTGGTGCCACCCAGGACCGCGGCGCGCGTCCCGGTCTCGAAGTCGTCCGCCGACACGGTCCCCGAGACCGGCAACTCCATGTGGGTGTGGATGTCCACCGCCCCGGGGAGGACGTAGCGGTCGGCCGCCTGGAGGATGCGCGTCGCGGCACGGTCCCAGTCATGACCCTCGGGGGCGGCGATCCCGACGATGTGCTCGTCGATGATCGCGACATCGGCGAGCGCCGTTCCGGCCGCCGTGACCACCGTGCCGCCACGGATCAGGGTCATCGCCATCGGGGTCCCCTCACGTCCGCGCGAACGCATCGATCATCGCGTGCACATCCGGGCCCAGGGGGTAGAGGATCGGGCAGGTGCATCCGGCGTCGATGAACTCGGCCACCTTCTCGCGGCATTCGTCCGGGGTGCCGGCGGCCGCGAGCGTCTGCACGACGTCGTCCGGTAGCAGCTTGGAGGCCTCCCGGATCTGCGCGTCGGTGGCCGGCCAGGTGATCTGGTCAGCGATCTGCTCGAGCAGGGACCGTGATGCCCCGGAGGCTTCCATGATGTGCGGCTGCTGGCCGAGGTACTGGGTGATCAGCTGCCGGGCGGCGTCCAGCGCTTCGTCGCGGTCCTCCGACATGGAGCAGACGATCAGCTGCGGGCGGTCGATGTCATCGATCGACCGGCCAGCCCGCTGTGCGCCGATCGCGAGGTGCTCCATCGCCCGGGCGTTGTAGGTCGGCGACACCAGGTAGTTGAGCACCACCCCGTCGGCGATCTCGCCGGTGAGCTCCATCATCTTCATGCCCGTCGCCCCGATGTAGATCGGCACGTCCTTCGGGCGTCGCTCCTGGTGGACGTAGTCGAGTTCGACGCCGTCGAGGTGGACGAACTCGCCGTCGAACGTGACCGTCTCGTCGTTGAGGAGCGCCCGGACCGCGGTGACCGTCTCCCGCATCGCGAGCAGCGGACGCCGCCGCTCGATCCCCACTTTGCTGGCCAACGGGTCCCACCAGGCGCCGATGCCGAGCAGCGCCCGTCCGGGGGCGAGGTCGTCCAAGGTGGCGAAGGTCGAGGCGAGCAGCGCCGGGTTGCGGGTCCAGTTGTTGACGACGCCGCTACCGACCTTGATCGTGTCGGTGACGGCAGCGAACGCGGCCATGGGGACGGTGGCTTCGCGCACGAGTCGGCTCTCGGCCTGCCACACGGCCTCGAAGCCTCGCTGCTCGGCGTACCGGACGTACTCCATGCCGTCGCGGATCGGATGCTTGTCCTGCAGGTAGAGCGCCATCGGCGTGTCGTTGCTCATCTCGACGATCCTTCCCCGTGGGTCCGGTGGTGGCGGACGTAGGCGATCCGCTCAGGGCCGGTCCGTCGCCGCGTCGGCTCCTCCAGCCACATCGGCGTTGAACCGTTCGATCAGCTCGTCGATCGGTTCGACGAGCGTTTGGATGTCGTTCCAGTGGTCCGGGTCGTCCCACTGGGCGTCGAGCTCCTCGACGTCCTTGCCCTGCTGCTCCACCCAGGTGAAGTACTTGAGGTTGTGGATCCGGCGCCGCCCCTGCTGGTCGAGCTCGAGCATGTCGTCGGTCCCGATGCCGAGCAGGTAGCGCTCGAACGCGATGGCGGCATCGGTCGCGGTGAACCGGCCACGTTCCTCCTCGAGTTCGGCGAGCCGGCTGCGGTACATACCGATCGAGTCGGTGGCCACGGTGAGCACCACGTCGTGTTCGCCCAGGCCGTACCACCGCGCGTACTTGATCGACGCCACCAGGTTGGCCAGCGACGAGATCCCCAGCTCGGGTAGCCGGTCCAGCGTCTCCGCGGGGACGCCCCGTCGTTCGAGCTCGGCGCGACCCTCCGGTTCGTTGCACAGGCGCATCAGCGCCATCGGTGCCTCGTCGTCGACCGCGATGACCATGTCGGTGTTGCGGGCGTTGTGGATCCACGGCACGTGCTTGTCGCCGATGCCTTCGATCCGGTGAGCCCCGTAGCCGTTGGTCAGCAGCGTCGGGCATTGCAACGCTTCCGCAGCGGCGACCCGGGAAGCGGGGTGCGCCTGCTTGAGGCGGTCGCCGGCCGCGATGGTCCCCGCCGACCCGGTCGTCACCACCAGGCCGTGGAAGGTGTCGTCCGGACGCAGCCGCTCCGTCAGCACGTCGAGCATCGCCGATCCGGTCACGGCGTGGTGCCACAGGTAGTTGCCGAACTCGTCGAACTGGTTGAAGATCGCGACGTCCTCGCCGCCCCTGCGAAGGTGCCAGCAGGCGTCGAAGATCTCCTTGACGTTGCTCTCCGAACCGGCGGTGCGGATGACGTCACCGGCGATGCTCTCCAGCCAGGCGAAGCGCTCCTGGCTCATGCCCTCGGGCAGGATCGCGATCGAGTCGCACGCCAGGAGCGCGGCGTCGTACGCGCCGCCCCGGCAGTAGTTGCCGGTCGAGGGCCACACGGCGCGTTGCGTGGTCGGGTCGAACTGCCCCGTCACCAGCCGCGGGACCAGGCAGCCGAAGGCGGCACCGACCTTGTGTGCCCCGGTCGGGAACCAGGTCCCGACGAGCGTGATGATCCGGGCGTCGACGCCCGTGAGCTCGGGTGGGAACTCGAGGTGGTTGACGTCACCGAAGCCGCCGCCCTTCTCGACCGGCTCGTTGCGCCAGGAGATCCGGAACAGGTTCAAGGGGTCGATGTCCCAGAGCCCGACCCCGCGGAGCCGCTCGACGACGTCCGCCGGGATCCGGGACGGATCGCGCATCTGGGCGAAGGTCGGGATCACGATGTCGCGGTCGCGGGCACGTTGCACGGCCCGTTGTCGGATGTCGTCGCGGACCGTCAGGTCGATCACCTCATCACCTCTCGATCGGTCGGTGCGTGGCCAACGCGTCGGCGACGGCGTCGAGGTCGGGCGGGACCCGCAGGGGTGCGATGCCGGCATCGCTGATCGAGCGCATCGCGGAGGGCACGTCCTTCAGACCGGTGCCGGTCGCGAGGACGACGATCCGGTCGTCGGCCGTGACCAGCCGTTGATCGACCGCGACCCGCAACCCCGCGTACGCCGCTGCGGCTGCGGGTTCGGCGAACACGCCGCACCCACGGGCCAGCTCCGGGACCGCCGCCAGGATCTGCTGGTCGCTGACGCGGACGAACGCTCCACCGGTGTCTCGTACGGCGCGCATCGCCTTGATCCGGTCGGCCGGCCGGCCGGCGCTGATCGAGTCCGCGACCGTGTGCGCGTCGATGCCCGGCTTGGTGACGACGTCCACGTCTCCCTCCCACGCCTCCGCGAGGTAGTCGCTGCCCTCGGCCTGGACACCGATCAGTCGCGGCATCCGGTCGGTCCACCCCAACGCCAGGAGGTCGCGGAACCCCTTGTGCAACCCGCCGATGATGCAGCCGTCGCCGACGCCGACCGTGAGGACGTCGGGCACGTGCCACCCCAACTGTTCGGCGATCTCGAACGCGGCGGTCTTCTTCCCCTCGCTCATGTAGGGGTTGACACCCGTGTTGCGCACGTACCAACCGAACCGGTCGGCGGCTCGCATCGACAGCTCGAAGGCATCGCCGTAGCTGCCCTCGACCAGCACGACCGTCGCGCCGTACGCGAGGAGTTGGGCGACCTTCGCCTCCGGCGCCGTCGCCGGCACGAAGATCACCACCGGTTGGTCCACCGACGCGGCGACACCGGCCAGCGCCGCCGCTGCGTTACCGGTCGACGCCGTGGTCACCACGCGTGCGCCACGTTCCTGCGCCTTGACGACCGCGACGGCGCTGGCTCGGTCCTTGAGCGAGCCGGTGGGCTGCACACCCTCGTCCTTCACCCACAGGTGCGGCAGTCCGAGGTCGGCCCCGAGGCGTGGCGCGGGGTACAGCGGCGTCCCGCCGACCCGCAACGGCGGCACGGTCGAGGCCGACGCGATGGGGAGCAGGGGCCGGTAGCGCCACATGCTGTGATCGTGGTCGAGCGCGAGGCTCGCCGGCGACAGGTCACGGGCGATGCGCTCGTGGTCGTAGGTCACGTCCAGGATGCCGTCGTCGCCGTGGTCCGGACAGAGGTAGTCGACCTCGTCCGGACGGAACCGGCGTCCGCAGATCAGACACTCCAGGTCGATGACGTGCCCGATGGTCGCGGCTGGTTCGAGGGTCGACTCCATCAGCGCGTCCCTCCCGTGAGGGCCGGTGCAACCAGGTCCTCCGGACGGACCGGGACGCGGGTCAGCGGTCGGCCCGTCGCGGCTCGGATCGCCGCCACCACGGCCGGGGTTGCCGACATCGTCGGCAGCTCGGCCATGCCCTTGGCGCCGAACGGTCCCCAGGTGGACGGCTGCTCGATCAGCACCGCCTCCACGTGCGGTGCATCCAGACAGGTCGGGAGCAGGTAGTCGGTGAAGCTCGGGTTGCGGATCACCCCGTGGTCGAGGACGACCTCCTCCATGACCGCGTGCCCGAGACCCTGGGCGATGCCACCTTCGATCTGCCCGAGGAGCTGTTGCGGGTTCATCGCTCGCCCGACGTCCTGCCCGATCGCGATCTGGACCACGCGCACCAGCCCGAGGTCGGGATCGACGTCCACGACCGCCCGATGGGCCGCAACACAGAAGTCGACGTGCAGGTCTCCCTGGCCGTCGGCGTCGGGCTGGTCCGTGGCGCGGTGGTGGTAGTCGACGTGTTGCTCGATCGGCCCCTCGGCGGTGAGCTCGGCGAGGCTGGCGAGCAGGGTGTCTCCGCGCCAGACCCCGTCGTCATCCAGGTCGTCGCCTCCCAGTTGGGCCAGCGCCCGTTCGCGGACCGCGGTCGCCGCTTGCAGCACGGCGTTGCCCGCCATCTGCGTCTGACGCGACGCGGAGGTCGACCCCGCCGATCCGATCTGACCGGTGTGGTCGAAGGCCACGTGCACCTTGGAGATGCCGAGGGCCGACCGGGCGATCTGCGTGAGCACCGTCACCATGCCCTGGCCGACCTCGACCGCGGCGGTGTGCACCACGGCTCCGTCACCGTGCAGCACCACCCGGGCCTCGGCGTTGTCGTCGAACCCCTCGCTGAACTCGAGGTTCTTGATCCCGACCGCGTAGCCGATACCGCGGACGACACGATCGCGAGGCGTGGTCAGCCCGGTCCCGCCCGGCAGGTGCCTCGGGTCCTCGTTCGGCTCGTCGTCGGGCAACGGGATCGACGCGACCGACCGGATCACCTCGTCGGTCGGCAGGGGTGCCTCGATCAGCTGTCCCGTCGTCGGGAGCTGGTCGCCGGGCTGGAGGGCGTTGCGTAGGCGCAACTCGATCGGATCGAGGCCCAGCGCGTCAGCGAGCCGATCCATCTGCGATTCAGCGGCGAAGCAGGGCTGGTTCGATCCGAAGCCGCGCATCGCACCCGACGGGGGGTTGTTGGTGCGCAGCGCGTAGCCGTCGACGGTGACGTTGTCGCAGCGGTACGGCCCGACCGCGAAGTAGGTGCTGTTGGCGATCACCGCGTTGGAGGTGAGCTGGTACGGCCCGCCGTCCAGCAGGATGCGAGCGTCGACCCGGACCAGTCGACCGTGCCGGTCGGCCTCGTGGCGGTAGTGCATCAGCGACCCGTGGCGCTTGACGTGGCCGACGAAGCTCTCCGTGCGGTCGTAGACCATCTTCACGGGACGGTCGAGTCGCAACGCCAGCATCCCGATGTGGGTCTGGAGGCTCAGGTCCTCACGGCTGCCGAACGCCCCACCCAGCCGGCAGGGCTGGACCCGTACCTGGGCCGGCGTGAGCGCGAGGCAGGCCGCCAACTGTTCCAGGTCGATGTGGACCCACTGCGTCGGTCCCCACAGATCCACCCCGCCGGTGCCGTCGGGGATCGCCAGCCCCGCTTCGGTGCCCAGGGGCGCAGGGTCCTGCGACGAGGTGACGTAGGTGCCCTCGATGACCACCTCGCCGTGGAGGTCCGGGTTCCCCCGGCGCACGGGGACGTGACGGAAGATCTCGCCGTGTTCGAGCGCCGCCTCGAGGTCGACCAGCGGGTCGAGCTCCTCGAGGTCGACCACGATGGCCTCGGCCGCGAGCCGGGCGGTCTCGGCATCGTCGGCGGCCACGATCGCGACCGGCTCACCCCAGTAGCGGACCCGTCCCTCGGCCAGCACCGGTTGGTCGGTGACGGCCTGTCCCTGGTAGCGGTGGCCCGGCACGTCGTCCTGGGTGAGGACCGCATGGACCCCGGGCATCGCCAGCGCCGCCGTCGCATCGATCCGCAGGATGCGGGCGTGTGCGACCCAGGCCCGCCGGGTGGCGCCCCACAGCATCCCGTCGGCGTGCATGTCCCCGAGGAACTCGAAGCTCCCGGTGACCTTCGCGGTCGCATCCGGCCGGGGGACGGAGGTCCCCACGCCACCGTGGACCGTCGCTCGGTCTGCCAGCGTCCCGCTCACGATCGGACCTCCCGGTCGGCGCCGTCGCCGACCGGCGCGGCCGAACCATCATCCGTCGCCGTCGCGGTCCGTGCTGCGGCGACGGCGCGGACGAGCGCGCCGTAACCGGTGCACCGGCACAGGTTGCCCGCGAGCGCCTCGCGGACGTCGGTGTCCGACGCGTCGGGATCCTGCTCGAGCAGGTGCGCGGTGGCCACGATCAGGCCCGGTGTGCAGTAGCCACACTGCACCGCGCCCTGGTCGACGAACGAACGTTGCACGGGGTGCAGGTCGCCGGAGCTCGCCAACCCTTCGACGGTGGTCACCTGCGCCCCTTCAGCATCGGCGGCCATGACCAGGCAGGCACACACCAGGTCGCCATCCACCAGCACGGAGCACGAACCGCACTCGCCCTGGAGGCACGCATCCTTGGCGCCGAGCAGACCGAGGCGCTCCCGCAACACCCACAGCAAGCTCTCCCATCCCGCCACCTCGGCGCTGCGGGGCTCGCCGTTGACCTCCATCGTCACGATCATGGCGTCAAGCACCTCTCCAGCGTCCGGCGGGCGAGGACGCCGGCCGCATGCCGTCGGTACGGCGCGGTCGCCCGATGATCGGTGATCGGCTCGACCGTCGCGCTCACCAGCCGCTGGAACTCGTCCAGGGTCTGCGGCGACGGGTGCCGCTCCGACGAGACCAGGCGTTCCGCCTCGTGGACGCGGATGACCGTCGGTGCCACCGCCCCCAGCGCGACACGGGTCGTGCCATCCTCGTCCCGCAGGACGCAGCAGTTGACGGTGGCGATCACCATCGCCT
>SKNP01000381.1 GCA_007120485.1 Nitriliruptoraceae bacterium | reverse complement strand
CCTACCGCGAGATCCAGGCCCAGATCGCCGTCCCCCGCGACGACGGATCGATGCTGGTCGCCAACGGCTACCGCGTCCAGCACAACGGCGCCCGCGGGCCCTACAAGGGCGGGATCCGCTACCACCCCGACGCCGACCTCGACGAGGTCCGCGCCCTGGCGTCGCTGATGACCTGGAAGACCGCGCTGGTCGACATCCCGTTCGGTGGCGCCAAGGGCGGGGTACAGGTCGACGCCTCGGCGCTCACCCAGAAGGAACTCGAACGCGTCACCCGCCGCTACACCGACCAGATCGGCCTGGTCATCGGCCCCACCCGAGACATCCCGGCACCGGACATGAACACCAACGCGCAGACCATGAGCTGGATCGTCGACCAGTACGGCCGCAAGAACGGGCACACGACCCAGATCGTCACCGGCAAGCCGGTCGAGCTCGGTGGCTCCTGGGGGCGCGAGGAAGCCACCGGCCGAGGCGTGATCGTCACGATGGACGAAGCCGTCAAGGAACTCGGCTACACCGATCCCGGCGACGTCCGCATCGCCATCCAGGGCTTCGGCAACGTGGGCTCGTGGGCCGCCCGCATCGCCGCCGACCACGGCTACCGCATCGTGGCGATCAGCGACATCCGCGGCGGGGTCCACAGCGACGCCGGCATCGACATCGACCAGGCCGTCGAACACGTCGCGGAGACCGGTTCGGTCGTCGAACTGCCAGGGACCGAACCGGTCGACAACGATCGTCTGCTCGAACTGGACGTCGAAGCGCTGATCCCCGCCGCGCTCGGCGAGGTCATCACGATGGACAACGTCGACCGCATCCAGGCCGACCTGATCATCGAGGCGGCCAACCATCCGGTCACCCCACTGGCCGACGACGCCCTCAAGGATCGGGGCTGCCTGATCGTCCCCGACATCCTCGCCAACGCCGGTGGGGTGATCGTCAGCTACTACGAGTGGGTCCAGAACAACCAGGAGATCCGCTGGGAGCACGCGGACGTCAACCACCGGCTGGAGAAGAAGCTGCGCGAGTCCTACCGGCAGTGCCGGGACTTCCAGAGCAGCCACGACGACGACCACCTCAGCTTCCGCGAGGCGGCCTTCGCGCTGGCCGTCGAACGGGTCGTCCGGGTCGCCGAGCTACGCGGCTACCTCTGACCGGTGCCGTCGAACGAGGCCCGCTGAGGCCGGTCCGCTGCCGGTGACCGGCACCGTTGGGTAACGCTCCGATCGGCCGGACCTGCCCGCCGTCAGGCCCGCAGCAACCGCCGCAGCGTCCGCGTCACGGGACCGGGTGGCTTCGGCTGCCAGTCGTCGGGTACCTGCTCGGGCGCCACCTCGACGACCTCGAGGACCACGTCGTCACGGGTCGGGTTGACCAACGCGACGTCACCGACCCGGACGGTGGGGACCGTCTCGTTGCCCTCCGCCACGCTGCGAACGAACGCGGCGCCCTCCTCGCCCCCGTCGCCCCCGTAGATGTTGACCCGCTCGTGCGGCAGGCCCAGCTCGTCCAGGTCGCGCAGCAGCCGGGTACAGAACCCGCACCCGGGTCGCCAGTAGACGATCGTCACCGGGTCCGCGCTCGAGGGGTCGGCGCTCGAGGGGTCCGCGCTCGAGGGGTCCGCGCTCGAGGAGTCGGCGCGCGCGGTGTCGGTCGTCGCGGTGTCGGTCGTCGCGGGCTCGGCGGCCGTCGGATCGGTGCTCGCGGGGCCGATGCTTGCCGGGTCGGTCACGTGGGGGCTCCAGGGTCGTCCACCCCACCAACGCCCACCTCCGCCACGACCTTCCGCACCGCGGCGAGCACCGCCTCCGGCCGGTCGCGCTGGATCGAGTGGCCCGCCCCGGCCACGACCTCCGCGGTCACCCGTCCGCCGGCGTCCGTCGGTTGGCTGGCGAGGTGATGCGCCAGCGCCGGGTCGAGGGACACGTCGCCCACCTCGGGGTCCGCGGACAGCAGGTGGGTCCGGGCGCGCCACCTCGACGTCCGGTCGGTCAGGTCCCACGGATCGTTGTGATCCAGCACGGCGTCGACCACGTCCGGGGTGAACAGCCGCGCGGCGAGCACCTTGCGCCACACGTCGCGCTCGTCCCACGCCGGGTGGTCGCGGCGGATCGCGTCCGCATCGACGCCCCCGGCCTGCTCGCGCATGCTGGTTCGCAGCGCCTCGCGCGGCTCCGATGCCAACCGCAGTACCGGGTCGATGAGGACGGCGGCCGCCACCTCGACGTCCGAGGCCAGCAGCTCCGCCGCGATGGCCCCACCCAGGGAGTGGCCGACGACCAGGTCCCAGCCGTCACCGACCGCGGCGGCGTCCGCAGCCAGGTGCGCGAGCGTGAACCCCTCCGCCGTGGGACTCCGGCCGTGGCCCCGCAGGTCCGGGGCGATGACCAGCCAGCCGTCCTCCGCGAGCTGTGACGCCAGCCGCCACCACGTCGTCCCGTCCGAGCCGAGCCCGTGCAGCAGCAGCGCCCGCCGGCCTCCGTCGGCGTTCCAGACGTGGCTCTGCAAGCGCAGGGCGGCGACCACCTCGATGTCCTCGTCGTCGAGTCGTGCGGGGCGGGGCGTCGGTGTGGGGCGGGCCGTCAGCGTGAGGCGGGCCGTCAGTCGGCGTGAGGTGGGAGCAGGCCCATGGCCTCCTTGGCGCGCTGCAACGTCGGTGCCGCGATCTCGCGAGCGCGGTCGGCACCGACCGCGAGCAGCCGTGCCACCTCGCCGGGGTCATCCGCCAGCTGTGCGTAGCGGTCCTGGATCGGTTTGAGCGTCTCGATCACCGACTCCGCGACCGCCGTCTTGAACGTGCCGTAGCCCTGCCCGTCGTACTCCTGCGCGAGGTCCTCGACGTCACGGCCGGTCGTCGCGGCGAGGATCTCCAACAGGTTGGACACCCCCGGCTTCTCCTCGCGGTCGTGGCGGATGTCGGTCGCCGAGTCGGTCTGCGCGCTCTTGAACTTCTTCTCGATGCGCTTGGG
>SKNP01000525.1 GCA_007120485.1 Nitriliruptoraceae bacterium | reverse complement strand
TCGAGAGCGCCGAGGAAGCCGACCGCTTTGCCACATGCGCCGGGCCGGCGGCGCGGGCCTTCGCGCGCTACGCCTGCGGCGAGTGCTGCACGGAGACCGAGCCGGACGCTGCGCTCGACCAAGTCGAGCAGGCGGTTGAGCTCGCCGCGAGCTGCGGCGCCTGGTTCGTCGAAGGGGTCGCACGGTTGACCGCCGCCACCCTGCGCGCACGCCACGAGGACCCGGCCGCCGCCGCGCCCGCCTACGCCGAGCTGCTCCGTCACTGGCGCCGCAGCGGCGATCTAACCCAGCAGTGGACCACGCTCCGCAACGTCGCTGAGCTGCTCGTCCGCCTCGAGGTCGACGAGCCAGCCGTCACCATCGCCGCGGCCGCCGACACCGACCCGAGCGCGCCACCGACCTTCGGCACCGAGTCCGATCGGCTCGAGCGTGCGCTCACCACGGCAGCGACGCGCCTCCACGCTGACCGCTTCGACGCCGCCCGGGCGCGCGGACACCACCTGCGCTCGCCTGAGGTCGTGGACGTAGCCCTGGAGGCCATCGAGGCGCTCGGTGGCGCCACCGGCGACTCGAGCAACGCTGTGCCCGAAGGTCGGTAGCCCCCGGTGGGCCCACCCCACCTCACCGGCGGCCACGAGGTCTTCTCGCTCGACGGTCTACGCATCCGGATACCGATCCACCGCGAGATCGCCGACGGCACGGCACGGTCGATCATGCGACAGGCTGCAGCCAAGCTCGGAGAGGAGTGGTGGACGTGACCACCTACCGGGTCACCGCTACTCGTGAGGGCGATTGGTGGTCGCTGGTGGCGCACGATGTCCAGGGACGCGAGGTCGCCTCCCAGTCACGCCGTCTCGACCAGGCCGATGCCGCGATCCGCGAGGCGATCGCGCTGGTCCTCGACGTCGATGGCGACGAGTTCGAGGTGGCGATCTCGCCAGACCTCCGTCACGTCGAGGTGTCCGATGACACCCTCGAAGCCCACGAGCTGCGTCGTGCCCTGACCGAGCTCAGCAACCGAGCACGCCGCCGGACACCCGCCGCCGTCGCCGAACTCCGGGCTGCTGGGCTCACGGTCCGGGACGTCGCGCAACTCCTCGGTATCACGCCGTCGTGGGTCTCCCAGATCGAGAAGCAAGACCGCCTGGCCAACTCCGCGCAACACCCGGGTGATGAACCCGTCTGGACGAGGGGAGGTGTGCAACACACCTCGGTGGTGCTGCCGGAGGGGGCGGTCGCCTCCGGTGAGGTCCGCTCGGCCGTCGGTGAGCGTCGACGTCCGGCGTTGGTGGCTGAGCGCTGCGTATCGTCCGCTTCGACCTCGGCAGCGGCTCTGGTTCCCCCGTGGAGCTCAGCGACACCGGCAGTGGGTTCCTGGAGGAGGTGAGCCACTTCGTCGTCGATGTGCAGCTTGAGGCGGCCTGAACCTCACGCCTGCATGCACAACGCCCGCCATCCACATCCCCTCACACCCGACGGCCGACCTCACCTCTCGATGTCCGCCAACGGGGTGAATCGGGCCGCGTCGCCGAGGGCGAGCACCGGCGGCAACCCGTCCATCACGCGCACCGCCTGCTTGCGGAACCGGTCGTCCTCGGCCTCCCACGTGTGGCCCTGCCCGTGCCGTCGGAGGGCGAACCCGAACGCGTGCGTGCGGAACACCCCCAGGCCGAGCTGCTGCATCCGCGTCTTGACGTAGAAGTCGATCGCCCGGGCGACCGGCGGGTAGCCGCCGATCTCCTCGAGCGCCGCGCGTGGGGTGAGGAACGTCCCGCCGGCAAGCCCCAGCGACGTCGCCTCCGCCTTGCCGGGGGTGCGCCAGATCGTCGTGTTGGAAGCGTCCAGGTGGACGAACTCCGGCGCCTTGCCGACCAGCCCGGCGCCGGTCTGGCGCTGGGCCACCACCAGGTCGACGAGGTGGTGCGGCCCGTACAGGTCATCATCGTCCCACTTGTGGATCAGCTCGCCGCGACTGGCCGACACGGCGGCGTCCACGACCGCCCCGAACGGCACCGACCCCGGCACGGCGATCGCGCGCCCCGCGAGTCCGTGCTCGGCGAGTTGCCGTTCGACCACCGCCGGGTCGCCGGCGCCGTGCAGCGCGACGACGACCTCCAGGTCGACATCCCGTTGGCCGGCGAGCATCGCCAGCGCGATCGGGACCAGCGACGGTCGGCGGGTCGGAAGCACCACGCTGATCGTGGCCGCCCGCGACCCCACCAGCTGCGGCACCCACCGACCCGGGTCGTCGGCGGCTGGTCCCCACGCCAGCGTGAGGTCGTGGTGCTGCCACGCGAGACGCTTCTGCTCCGCGGCCAACGCGGCGACGGCCAGGTCGTCCTCCCCGGGCGCGCCGAGGTCGGTGGCCGGCGCCGTGCCGATGACCAGCGCCGTCCGCAACGTGGGCGCCAGCAGATCCAGTCCCGCCGCGGCCCGCTCGGCGGCGACCACGGGCGTGCCGCCCCCGACCACCCGCAGCACCAGCGCCGCGACCAGCACCGGGTCGCCGTCCAGCGGCCGTTCGAGCAACACGTAGCGGTGCTGTCGCGCCCGGCCGGCGATGCGCTCCACGTCGCGCGGGCCGGGCCCGGTGGACGGGACGAGCGCGACCTCGTCATCCGGGTCGGGAGGACGCACGCCCGGAGCTCCCGTCATGTGCGCACCGGACGCGCCAGCACCGCCCGGGGTCCCCGCCATATGCGTACCGGGGGCCCCCGTCACGTAGGGACCGGACGCGGCGGCACCGTCCGTGGCCCCCGTCGCGTGCGCACCGGGCGCGGCGGCATCGTCCGCTCCCCCGCCGGGGTCGGCCGGTGCCACCTCGCCGGCCGGGACGATCCGTGCGCGCTCGAGGTCCGGATCGGTGCGCAACGTCAGGACGCTGATCGGGGCCGGGTGGACGCGGCGGCGCGGACGGCTGGCGGCGCGGTCCATCGGCAGTCGGTCGATGGCCAGCGGCTCGTCGGCCGG